>JABEUT010000114.1 GCA_013044305.1 Bacteroidia bacterium | reverse complement strand
CCTCATTTCTTATAAATGGTTAATTTTGAAAACTATTAGATAACCGTTAATAACTGAATGATGCAGACATCCGATATTTCAGCTATATTTAAACGCGAACTGAACAAGCTAAAGGAGGAGGTTGCATCATACAAAGCGGAGCCGGATGTATGGAAAATTCCGCCGGGCGTTCTGAACTCCGGAGGTACCCTTTGTTTGCATATATGCGGTAACCTGAACCACTTTGTGGGTGCCGTGCTTGGCAAAACAGGCTACATACGCAACCGCGAGAAGGAATTCAGCGCAAGAAACATCCCCAAAGCTGCTCTAATTATAGAAATTGAACAAACCGCAGCGGTGGTGGGCAAAACACTTAACAGCCTCACCGATGAGGATCTGCACCGCGATTATACCGCCTTGCCTCCGCAGGTGGCGGCAAACGAAAAGTGGACCGCTTTCTATTTTCTTATTCATCTTATTGCCCACCTCGACTATCATATCGGGCAAGTGAATTACCACAGGCGTATAGTATCCGGTATCGTAAAATAGCACAAATCCTTTTTTTCATGCCGCAGGACAGCCTGGTTATAATACCCACATTCAACGAGAAGGACAACATAGGAAAGATTGTCCGCAAAACGCTCTCTTTGCCGGGTGAATTTAACGTGCTTGTAATAGACGACTCCTCGCCCGACGGCACGGCTCAAATCGTAAAGGACCTGATGCCCGAATACCCCGGCCGTTTATTCATTATGGAGCGCAAGGGCAAGCAGGGGCTGGGCACCGCATATATAGCAGGGTTCCGCTGGGCATTGGAAAGAAAATATGAATACATTTTTGAAATGGACGCCGATTTTTCGCATAACCCGGACGACCTGCCCCGGCTCAAAGAGGCATGTGTGAATGGCGCCGACCTGGCTATTGGGTCGCGTTATATAAAAGGAGGCAAGGTGGAAAACTGGCCAACCGACAGATTGCTTATGTCCTACATAGCATCGTTGTACGTAAGGCTGGTTTTATGGATAAACGTAAGGGACACCACCGCCGGATTCAAGTGCTACAGGCGAAGGGTATTGGAGGCCATACCTTTCGGTGAAATAAAATTTATGGGCTACGCATTCCAGATAGAAATGAAATATCTGGCTGCAAAAAAGGGATTCAAAATTACGGAAGTGCCCATCACCTTTGTCGACAGAAAGGAGGGAGTGTCAAAAATGAGCACCCGCATATTCAAAGAGGCTTTCTGGGGGGTTATTCAAATGCGCTTTTCAAACTATGGCGGCTAAAAGGGTTTTAATCAAAGACGCCTTTATCGTAAATGAAGGAGTAATCAGAGAGGGCAGCCTGCTTATTGAAAACGGCATCATAGCCGATACTAATCCCGCAGTTGACGCTTTAAAGGGCGACCTTACTGTTGTAAACGCCAAAGGGAAATACCTGCTCCCCGGAGTCATCGACACCCATGTACACTTCCGCGAACCCGGATTGACCTATAAGGCCGACATATACAGCGAATCGAGAGCGGCCGTGGCAGGCGGGGTTACTTCCTTCATGGACATGCCCAATACCGTGCCGCCGGTGCTTACACAAAAGCTGCTTGAAGATAAGTTCACACTTGCAAAGGATAAGGCGCTTGCCAATTACTCCTTTTATATGGGCACCTCCAATACCAACCTCGATGAGGTGCTGAAAACAAACCCTGCAACCGTATGCGGGGTAAAAATTTATATGGGCTCCTCCACCGGAAACCTGTGTGTGGATAACCCGGATACCATTGAGCAGCTTTTTGCACGATGCCCATTGATTCTTGCCGCCCACTGCGAAGATGAGGAGATAATAAAGGCAAACACCAGACGCTTTGAAGCCCTGTATGGAGACAACCCGCCTCCCGCCATGCACCCCCAAATAAGGAACGAGGAATGCTGCTACCGTTCTTCAAGCCATGCCGTGGAACTGGCCCGCAAACACAATACCCGGCTGCACATCGTGCATGTATCCACGCAAAAAGAAACCACCCTGTTCGACAACAAACTTGCGTTGGAGGAGAAACGCATAACGGCCGAGGTATGCATACACCATCTCTGGTTTTCCGACAAGGATTATGCTACTAAAGGCAACCGTATAAAATGGAACCCTGCCATCAAAACCCCGAACGACCGCACCGGCTTGATGGATGCCCTGCTTACAGATAAGTTAGACACCGTGGCAACCGACCACGCCCCGCATACCGGCAACGAGAAGGAACAGCATTACTTCTGTTGCCCTTCCGGCGCGCCCATGGTGCAGCACTCGCTGGTAGCCATGCTGGAATTTTACCATCAGGGGGTAATATCGCTTGAAGATATTGTGCGTAAGATGTGCCATGCCCCGGCAACCTGCTTCCATGTGGAAAAGAGGGGCTTTATACGAAAGGGGTACTGGGCCGACCTAACCCTGGTTGACCTGAACAAACCCTGGACTGTTGATAAATCCAACATACTGTATAAATGCGGCTGGAGCCCCATGGAAGGCGAAAAATTCCGCTCAATGGTTACCCACACCTTTGTTAACGGACACATTGCCTATAACAATGGGCAGTTTGATGATTCGGTAAAAGGAAGCAGGCTTATTTTCAACAGGAAGCAGGAGCAAAGCCTTACTTAGGCTGTTCCGCATTTTTCAATATTCCTGCCTTAAGCGCAAACTCATGGCAGAAATCCGACAGCATTGTTGACAGGTTTTCCTCGCCGGTGGCTCGTTTTACCGTATCGGCATAACCCAGCAGCGATTGGTGGATGAACTGCTTCATCTCATCTACAAGCATCTGCTTCGTCCACAGGTGAAGGTGCATGGTATTCTTTTCTTTTTCATCCCACAGAGACATGAAAAAGGTCTTGCAATCGCCCTGCTGCTTGTCGGCGCCCGAAGACCATTTTATATGCTGTGGAACATTATTCTCGTCGAGGTCAACGGTAACCACTATCTCCGATTGTTTGCTCATAAATTGTGTATTTGCTTATTGCGCTAAAGTAGTTAAAAAGCATATAGCGGATACGAAATCCTCTGCACCGGTATTGGTTCAGTTTGAAATATAAACCCTGTATGGGTTGTAGAACAACAGCCCCGCCTTTTAAGGCGGGGTAAATAAATAATCCCACTCCTTCAGCCCCTCTCCCAGTATGGGAGAGGGGTAAGGGGTGAGGGTATCATAAATCCCTCACCTTATGGTCAGGGATTTTAATAGCCCGACAGCAAACTGACCCACTGCCTTTGCATTGCATAATTGCCTATTTTTACGTTATTCTAATCAAAGAGGATGGTTTTTGTTACAGGAGGAACAGGCTTTGTAGGCTCATACCTGCTTGCCGCACTGGTGAGCCGGGGGCGGCAGGTAAGGGCGCTCAAACGCGCGGGAAGCACAACGGCATATTGCGAGGGGATATTCAATTATAAATTCGGAGCTGAAGGGGCGGCACTGTTCAGTAAGATAAATTGGGTAGAAGGCGATTTGTTCGATATCTATGCCCTTGAGAACGCCATGGACGGGGCAGGGGAGATCTATCACTGTGCGGCCATCGTATCCCTGCGCGACGAAAACCCCGGGGAGATTATACGCACCTCGGAGAAAGGTACGGCAAACATGGTAAATGCCGCTTTGAGCAAAGGCATAGCCAATTTCTGTTTTACCAGCTCCGTGGCTGCGCTGGCAGAGCAGGAGGGGAGCGAAACCACAGAAGAACACTTTAAAGACTTCACCTTTGGCAAAGCCCCTTATTTTACGGCCAAGCACCTTGCCGAAGCCCAGGTATGGCGGGGTAACGCCGAAGGACTGAATGTGGTGGTGGTAGCCCCGACAATAGTACTCGGACCCTGGAACGGCAAAAACAAAGGCAGCATGGAACTGATTTCCACAGCAGATAAAAATTCAAAGTTTTATACCGGAGGCACTATGGGCTATGTTCATGTAGCCGACGTGGCGGAAGTAATGATCAGGCTGATGGATAATAAGCTGTACAATGAACGCTATATACTTAACTCGGAAAACGTATTGTACCGCGATGTAATAAGCCAGATAGCTACTAATTTGGGAAAACAGCCGCCGCGCTTCCGATTAAGCCGTACTGCGCTCCGGTTGTTGCGCCTGCTGAATAACGCCGTAAACAAAAGGAAGATAAGCCGCATAACCATAGCCCATGCCGCGGGAGATTACCGTTACAGCAACCGTAAAATAAAGCAGGCGCTTGGCGGATTCAACTTTGTTCCGGTAAAAGCTGCCCTCGAAGAACAGGTAAAATTTTATTTAAATGAAAAAGGCAGATAACCGGAGCCCTTTTGGCGGCACATACGAAAAGATTATATTGGGTATAGATCCGGGAACCAACATAATGGGTTACGGCCTGATATGTATTAATGGTAAAAATGCGGGTTTTGTGCACATGGATGTGCTTGTGATGAACAAATTACCCGCGCATTTCCTGAAGCTGAAGCGCATCTTTGAGCAAACGCTGCATATCATTGACACATACAAACCCGATGAGGTGGCTCTTGAGGCCCCGTTTTTTGGTAAAAATGTACAATCCATGCTCAAGCTGGGCAGGGCGCAGGGCATATCCATGGCCGCCGCGCTGCACCGCAACCTGCCCGTGTTCGAGTATTCGCCGCGCAAGGTAAAGCAATCGATAACAGGCAAAGGTACAGCGAGCAAGGAGCAGGTGGCAACTATGCTGCATAGCATCCTGGCAATCAATCAATCCTATAAAAAACTCGATGCCACCGACGCGCTGGCAGTGGCCGTATGCCATCACTTTCAATGCAACATGGCCTTGCAGGCTGGCAAAGCGAGCAATAAAGCCAAGGGCGGTAACAAGCCGGTTCACAATACCTGGGAAGCTTTTGTGGCGGCAAATAAGGACCGTATAAGCACCAATCTTTAGCTGCGCCCCTGCTGAATCAGTGCCTGCCGGATGGCTTGGGCTATTTTCTCCATTTCCTCTGCCGGCAGCTTTAGTTTGGGTTGTGCAAAGTTTATATCCGATACGCTGTTGATGGGAATAAGGTGGATATGCGCATGAGGCACTTCAAGCCCAATTACCGCCACCCCAATGCGCTTGCAAGGTACAGCCTTTTCAATGGCCCGGGCTATGGTTTTTGAAAAGAGTTGGAGTTCGGTCAACAGCTTATCGTCGAGGCTGAAGATATAATCGGTTTCTGTTTTAGGTATAACGAGGGTGTGCCCTTTGGCAAGGGGCTGTATATCGAGAAATGCAAAACAGTTCTCCGTTTCGGCAATCTTATGGCAGGGTATTTCACCCTTTATAATCCTTGTGAAAATTGTTGGCATGGCGGCGTAACCGGTTACAGGCTTATTTCCAGCACTTCGAAGGTAACCTCGCCCGATGGGGTTTTTACCGTTGCCTTCTGGCCTACTTTTTTTCCTAACAAGCCTTTGGCAACGGGCGAGTTAACCGATATTTTCCCTTCTTTCATGTTGGCTTCGTTTTCGGCTACGATGGTATAATGCATGGTGGCGCCGTTCTTTACGTTTTTGATGCGCACCTTGGACAGGATGAGCACGCGCGAGGTATCGAGCTTCGACCGGTCCACAACCTGGGCATTTACAAGTACGTCTTCCAGTTTTGCTATGCGCAGCTCCAGCAGGCCCTGGGCTTCCTTGGCGGCTGAATATTCGGCATTTTCAGATAGGTCGCCCTTGTCCTTTGCTTCGGCTATCTGTCTGGATATAGAAGGGCGTTCAACCGTTTTAAGCTGATGGAGTTCATCTACAAGCTTTTGTAAGCCTTCTTTGGTAAAATACTCTGTTTGGGTTGACATGGGATAAGAATGAAGATGATGTGTTACTTACCGTGTTAATTGCTAAAATGACCATTCCGGCAAGAGCCGGAAAGGTTAGGGGATATGTATCCCTTCTGCAAATATACGTAATTTTTAAAGGCTCAATGCAATGGCAATGGTGTTACAGCCCTGGAACGGGTTGGTAGCCCTGTAGCAGTACGATACGCCAAATGTGGAAGTTTTGTTCTTGCCAAACGGATATTGCAGGGTAACACCGGCGCAGGGGCCTGTGAATACCGTAAGGCGTCCTCCCGAAGTTGGGTCGGTGCTCAAGGGGCTGGTAATGCCGTTCTGGTATTCGTAACCAACCCTTACACTAAAGTACGATTTAAAGGCGTATTCCACACCAAGCATCTCGTCATCCTGTTCGAAGGCATTAGATGTGAAGTTGGCGGCAACGGTTATCCTGTGGGCGCTTCTTCCTCCGGTATCCTTTAATATCCTGAAGTCGTATGCTGCACCTATATTTATCAGCGAGGGCAATTCGTATGCCTGTGCAGGCGTATGTACGGTCATTTGTCCTGTTTGCCCGGTTGCCACGCTGTTGTATTGGGTAACCTGCTGCGACATTCCGTCGCCGGAATACTGCATCTGCGGGCCTACATTTTTCAATGAAATGCCGAAGTGCAGGTTTTTATGGCCATGCGCCACATCGCGTACGTACTGAATGCCGGCATCAACGGCTACGTCGGTGGCCGATACGTTGGAAATAGATTCAGAAACAAGTTTTATGTTTACTCCGCCGGATATGTTGTCGGAAAATTGCTTGGCATATGACAGCCCTATGTTGATGAATTGCGGGTTGTAATAACCAATTCCGCCGTCGGGGTTGTCGTATGTGGTAATGGGTATGCTGCCGAAGTTCATAGACATGATGGAGATACCGATAGCCCCGGTGGCGCCTACGCGCTGGCATAAACCTGCTACTGCTATATTCATGCCTCCTCCGCCGCCGCCGCTAAGGTAGTCGGTGTTGCCAATTATAACCTGTGTGTGGTCGGTGAACGCGGTGCCTGCCACGTTCAGGAACTGTGATTCAATACCCTGCACGCAGGAGGTGTTTGCTCCGGCAAATCCCGATGTGCCGGCCCATGGGTCTATCAGCAATTCTGTTGCGCCTTCTTCTCCGGCTCTCGCAGGGTTTCCGGCGTGAGCATTCGTGCAACTTATTGATATTGCAATTCCAATTAAAACAAGTGCTGCCGTATTATTTATTCTCATATTCTGGTTTTTAATCTGCCTCGCCGGCTCTGTTATGATAAAGCGTTTTTAATTGATGAATGATTAGTATGAGTTAAGGTCAACGGGCCTAATTACCCCAAACCATTTCAATGTCCTTTGTCCTACATTAGGCACGTCTATATGGATGATATACATGCCGCTGGCTATGGGCACATTATATTGGTTCTGAAGATCCCAGTCCACATAAGTTTCGGGGTCGTTCTTTTGTATTACCCTTACCACTGTTCCGTTCAGGGTGAATATGGTTATGTTGCATATAGGAGGCAGGTTGGTCATTCTTACCCTCTGGTCTAACCTGGTGCTTTCGTACGATGAATAGCCGTAATAGGGGTTAGGCACTATGTTTATCAGGTTCAGGGCAGCCTGCGCCGCGCTGTCGGAATTGGTAACCACTTGCAGCCCGTTAAGGGAGAAGGAGTACATAGGGTAGTTGTTGTTAACCGGTGCCGGACTTGCCCAGTTGGCTCCCCAGCCCGAATCATAGGGCTTGGCAACACGCAGGTGTATGGTTACATCGCTTTCCAGTATCTGGTGTCCGGGATTAAGCAAGGGTATATTCACCCACATGCAGTCGCCCCAGATGTTAGTGATACTGTCGGAGTTGTTTGTTCCGAACACACGCATAACGGCTTTATCTGCATCATATACAGGTACCTTTGGGAACAGGTAATGCAGGTTAGGCATAACCAGGCCTCTGTTTGCAGTATTGTGCCCGAAAACATAGATGTAATGCTTGCCACCAAAAACCGACTGCTGGTTAAAGAAGGAATTGGAATTATATCGCGTTGTGGTTGAATCGGGATTCCAAAGCATATCCCTTCCATTATCCTGTGTAAGCCATGAGTCTTCGCCGAAAGCCATATTCAGCCTTTCTCCTGTCTCAACATTAATGGCGTATCCGGGAAACCAGCCCATGCCCGAATCGGATATGTAGTTTGCCTTGGTAGGATCGGTGTATTCCGGCCCGGAACCCGGCGTGGCATAGTTGCCGTACTGGTCAACGGAAAGTGATTTTCTGGGGTACATTTTGGAGGCGCCTCCTTCAGCAAGTATAGGCTGGTCCTGTTCCTCTACAACAACGCAGCGTGTCCAGTCTGCTCTGTTCGAGGTTATAACCAGGTCAATGCTCGAAAGGGTCTGCAGCGATGATACATCATGCGCGGACCCGAATTTAGGGCCGTTATCGCAAACCTGCGTTTTGGAGGTTGCATCGTAATACGACTTGGCGCAGAGGTAATAAGGAGCCCAGATTCCGTTAAGGGCAGTTGAATACCAGCAGTTTGGATCAACAAAGGTAATGGGTACCGATGCCGGATTGGCTTCATAGCTTGTAAATGTATTGCCGGGTGTGCCTCCTTTGGTGCTGCCCGGGTCAACATAGGTGCCGCACCTTATCCAGAACAAGGGATTAATGGCAGGTGATGCCGATTTAACTCCTGATAGCCAGTTCTTGGTGGGATCTGAAAAGGTCATGGAGTTATTGGAGTCGAGCATGATGTTGTTTGTTGCCGAACTTGTGGGCATAAGAGGCATATCCGGGTTGGTAACGGTAATGGATATTCCCCATTGCGGTATTACCTGCTCAAAGCGGTAATCGGCTGTGGTGTCGGAATAAACCGTCTCGCCTGTAACCTGATTATACACTTCCCATCTTGCGGTGGAGTCAAGATGTGAGCGCGATGGGTTTTTAAGCATCTTAAATATAAAGTTGCCTGTTACCACACTCAAGGGGTCAACAACTTTAATGTTTATAGGTCCCTGTCCGGGCAGGTAGGTAGGGTGTTCCATGGTATCGTTTTGCAGGATATAGGTAATGCTGTTGTTATCCAGTTCTATGGCATTGCCGCCGTTGCCCTGTCCTTCGAGCCGTGTAATGGCTACGCCGTTTCCATAGTTTGAGTGCTGTATGGTGCCGTAGCTTTGGGCGGTGGGTATATGCGGAATCCCGGTGAGTATCTTTACGTTATTCCTGCCCTGTATAAACGGAACCTGCTGACCGTTACGCAAGGAATCGCTTGATGAATTAAGCACAAAGGTGCAGTAGTTGTTATAACCGAATGCAATTACCATATAGTAATAGGGGCGGTCGTTCACGAGGTACGACTGTCCGTCTTCCTGAAACTGGTCTGTTTTTATATCGAAGGAGTGCACAATTCCGGAGGTACTCAAGGTTACTTCGGGCGTTCCCTGCAATACCCCGTAGGAATTCTTGGTATAGTTGATGAGTGTGTTGGTGCCGTCGTTATTTATATTGCATTCTGCCACCAAACGGGAAACCGAAGGATCCAGAAGCTGTGAGGAGGTAACCGATGAATCGAGAAGCTGGAATACTTCATAACCTTCAAACTTATACATGGTATCCTTGTAGGGCGGGGGTATGGAGGCCGATCTTTCGGCGTACTGTTCGTTATAGTTATTGGAGGTGTTCGGGTTGGAGATGGTGAGTATCAGTTCCTGGTTTAATTCCTGCAGGGCTACATCCGGAGCATCCGGTCCGTTAAGCACCTTAAAGCAGTTGTTGAACAGGGCCTGTGCCAGGTCGGCGTCCTGCTGAATGAGGCTGATGGACAGGAACTGGTTGTTCAGCACCGGTGTCATATCCCATACAAGCCCAACGGTTACATAGTTGGTTGAGCCGGGTTGCAGTGTGAAAGGCCCTGCGCTTTCTACAAAACGCATGTCATTGGACGGTATATTTGCTTCGGGCATATCCCAGGGGCTGGACTGCGGGTTGCCTGCTGTGCCGCAGCCGGTAGGGTCGGTGTTGACCTGGGAGCTGCCGGGGCTGGCTCCTGCGGGAGTCCAGGGGAACATATAGGAGCATGGGGTGCTGCTGCTTTGGTATCCGTTGCCGCCATAAGTCATAGGCGTTCCGTCTATCCACAAACCTTTCATATAGTTGTAGTAGCTGGTGGCATTTTGCGGATTGCCTATGTTGCTGTAGTCGTTAACAAAGTACATGAATCTTGCCATGCCAATTCTGCCGTTGTGTATATAACATGCCTTGCTGTTTGGTCCGCTAGAATCGGCAAAAGGGCCTTGAAAGAATACTTCGCCTATGGCAGGCAGGTCGTTGTGGTATCCTATCTCACCGGCAAACTGACCAGAACCGTCGGCATTAAAGTTTGTTCCTTCATAACCGTAGCCCATGCTTCTGCCCACGTCGCAGCCTGTCCAGTTCTGTGCCCCGTTTCCAAGGTCAAAATCGTTCCATGCTCCAAAATAGGTGTTCTCTACCGCATAGGATGAGCGGTTTATTATCTGATAGTTATAAAAAGTGCAATTGTTTATAGCGTCGGTTGTATTAAACGCGAAAGCCTGCACCCTTATTTCCAGCCCAATCGGAATTCCACGCGATTCGGTATGGATATTGCCGTTGCCAATGTCGTTAATAACATACCACAGTGTGGCATCGCCATAGAGCTCATTCTGGCAGGTTTTATTCGTGCCTTTCAGGTCGTAGCCCGGATAGCAGCCCTGTGTGGGGTCGTAATAGCCTATGCCCTGCGGGTCGATGTATGGGGCGAGGTAATGTCCTTCGTTATAGTTGGCATTGCCGTTGCCGGGCCAGTTTTTGATATCCGAGGTAAGGTAATTGGGGTTGCCGGGGTTGGAAACAAAGTTTTGAACTTCCTGGCGTGTCATATAAAATAGTTTGTCCCATGCTGCACATTCAGAGAGCGACTCGTTCAATTGACTGGCAATTGTATCCAAAGGTCCTGCCCAAAAGTCTTCACCGTTCTGACGGTAGGTCATGGCGGCTACCTTCAGCTGTCCGCCCTGATCGAGCCCTGCCACCCAAAGCGCTCCGGCGAATTCGGGGCTTACATTTCCGTTGGATGGTTCAAAATACTGCTGTAAGTTTTCGGCGGGGTTCCACCACATGTCGCCCTCATCCATAATACGGGCGCGCACGTTGTTGATAGCCAGAAATGCCGCTCCCTGATCCACAGGACAACCCGTGGACATTGCCCTTTTAACCGATTTATGCGGCAGGCCAATATCTTCGATGGCAAATATGGCGTTACTGAAAGCAACTGCGAGAGTGAGTGAAAGAATGAGCTTTAATGTCTTCATACGTATTCCTTATTTGTTTTTGTCTTTAATCGTAATCAGGTCTTCCCTTTGATTTGGCAGTGGTTAAAAGTCGAATTCGGCGCCGAGGTTAATTTGCCTTGGCATGGCAAAATAACTGGGCTGTTTAAGGGCAATATTGTAAAGGTCGGAATAGCCTTGCGGAAGGGTAGACTGTGCCGTTACCTGCGCACCCTGTGCGGAGGTCAGCCAGCCGTCGGTGGTGGGGCTGCCGGTAAAGTGATATACATTAAGAATGTTCTCGGTATTCAGCAGGTTGGTTATGGCTAAATAAATCTTTATCTGGCAATGGGTAGCATCTTCGCCTTTGCTTGGGTTAATGGTTACGGGTATGGCTTTGTCTATGCGCATGTCCACACGGTATTGCCAGGGCAGGTAGGCGCCGTTAATGCTTCCTACCAGCTGGATGTGCTCAACTACGCCTATTTCATTATTAGGCGTTGCATTGTTTTGGGCTGTATAAGGCGTTCCGGATCCTGCGGAGAAGCTTAAGTTACATCCTGCATTGGCGAATACGTTAATGTTCTTGCCACTCTTGGTTGTCCAAACCGGCCCGGTGTATTTATTGTCGCCAATACCCGAACCGTAGTGGTAGTCTATATCAATATTGAAGGTGTGGCGTTGGTCATTTGCAAGGGGTTGCGGTACTTCCAGCGAGGGTTGACCTGATCCGGCAAGGTTAATGCCCGATGTGGGTCCCGAGCCTGTTCCGTCGGCATATTGCAGGGTGTAGTTAAAGGTCATCTGAATGTTATTTGTTCTGCGCATCTCGAAGGTAAACTGCAAGCCCTTGGTAGTACCGAAGTCAATGTTGTCATAAGCCTGGTATGTGTTCGGAAATGCTTCGAGATAGTCGTAAATATCCACGTTATTGCGGTTGTCGCGGTAAAAGGCGGATATTTTCAGCACTGCGTTCTTTGCCTCGTTCAGTATCTGGTCGAAACCGAGTTCATACTCCGTTGTTTGCTGCGGGTACAGGTTCGGGTTTTGAAGAATGGTTTGCCCGCCGGTGGTGGCTGCCATAAACATGTACTGTGTAGGCAGGAAGATATTATATCCTATACCCGGAGGGCGCTGGGTAAGTATATCGTAGTGCGCAAAGAAACCGGCTACGTCGGATATAGGGAAGGAGAAGGCTATACGCGGCATCACATTGATCTGCGGTTTGAACTGGGTAAAGGCATTGGAGCTGACTACCGTCTGGCTCGGATTTTCAAGGTAGGGCTGAATAGAGCCTGTTTGTGTTGCGGCAGCCAGTATGGTAGGGTCGGTTATGGGGTTGCCATTGGCATCGTACCAGTTTTTGCCGTTGCGGTAGCCTACAATCTGGGTCGGGTTGTTGGAGTTGTTCACGTAAACCACATAGTTGGAGCCCATTCCTGCCGGTACTGTAGAACCCGGTATGGGATTGGCCTGCACTTCGGAAACTGTTTTGGCGGGGAACAGGAGGTATGGGTCTTTCAGAACAGGCTGGTTGGCATCAAAGTCATCCACACGCACGCCCACGTCAAACTTCATGCTCTTATAATCGAAGTGGTCCTGTACATAACCTGCTATGTAAATGGGGCTGTAAGGGGCTATAGGATAGTAGTGGTTGCCGTTGGCATCGAGCTGGTTAAAAAAGTTATCGAGGCTGGTGGAGGAGTTTAACTTGTTGCCAAGATAATCGAAACCATAATAGGATACCTGCTGGGCTTCGCCTCCGCCGTTAAGCAGTTGGGAAGCAGAAAACCAGTTGAGGTTGAAAAAGCCGGGCGAGTATTCGTTGGGCTGCAGGTAAACCTGGCTGTTGGCTGACAGGCCCAATGCCTTGCGCATGCTTAAATCGAACTGTGTTTGTACGGCAGGGTTGTATGCGAAGTTGTAATTATAAGTATTGTACTGTCCTGTTCCGGCAAGTATGGGGTTTGAAACATCAAGCTGCGAAATCTGGTTATTCACGCTTTGCTGGGCGAGTGAATAAAGCGCTCCGGCGTTCAGGTCGTAAAATGAAGTGGAATTTTGCTCATACTCGAATCCAAGCTGAATGTTATGATCCTTGATATCGCACGAAAAGTTGGCTGTAAAATCAAAGTTGCTTGAGTTTTGTTTGATGTATGCCGAAAATGGAGTGCCGGTATTATTATATAAGGAATAAACCATCTGCGGGCTATATCCATTTATCAGCCCCCCGTTTTGAAGTATGGGGAGGAAGTTGGTGATGTTCTTTTGTCCTATCATCCTGTAAAGCTGGCTGGTATAATTGGCTTCCACAGGGTTGGAGGAGCCGGCAGGATTGAATGTGTATAATGAGTCGGTGAGGGCGGCCTCATAATATGCCAGCCCCTGCGGACCGTTCTGGAAATTATAAGCCTTGCCGTAGTACTGATGGAAGTGGCCTACAAAGCCGTATTTCCAAACGCTGTCCCTGAAGGTGGGGCTTTCCTCTGTTATATTGGTTTG
>JABEUT010000113.1 GCA_013044305.1 Bacteroidia bacterium | reverse complement strand
GGACTCCATGGATATGCACTGCATATCCATGTCCTGTGCATCCCTGTCATAAAGAGTGGTGTCATGCTTACCCGAAGAGTTAGAGTAAAATACTTTCTCCAGCCTGTTCCCCAGCGGGTCATAACTAAACTTTAATGAATCTCCGTTGTGCTTTTTTATGTATTTCACCTTGCCGTAAATAGTCCATGTAATTGTATCTAACCCTCCTGCACTGTCTTTGGCTAACTGTCCTATTGCGTTATATTCATAATTCCTTCCGCTTGGCTCATCGTCTATATCATTGGGATAATTCGTGGCGGGAACGCCGTCCCTTACATTGCTCAATTGGTTTGTGCCTTTGTAGTAGTGGTAAGTCAAACTGTCCATAGCCAATGGCATGCTTGCAATAGTATTGCCTCTGCGAAGATACGTTAAAATGTTCCCGTTCTCATCATAGCTTGCCCTTTCCCTGAAGCTGCTTATGCTGCTCTTGTTTACGGTCTTCACCCGGGCCTGATGAGTTTTCCAACCCTTCGTACGAAGTTCATATACCACTCGGGGTTGAACAGGGCCGAATCCATACTTGCCTTATAGGTTAAAAAAATGCCTATAGGGAAAAGAATAACCGACGGGGCCCACATGCCTATAATTACCGAGGTTACCTGTTCGCGGGCAAATTTTTCGCCGGTGATGGATAAAATATAGAACAGTATAAAAAACAGGGTGGATACCACCACGGGCATTCCCAATCCGCCTTTTTTTATGATGGCGCCAAGCGGGGCGCCAATAAAGAAGAGTATGAAGCAGGCTACCGAAAAAGTTATTTTACGCTGCCATTCTATTTCCCTTCGGGCAATGGAATCCTGCATTTCTTTAAACTCGTCGTCGGCGGTGCTGATAACCGTTTTGGCGTTCCGCGCCAGCTCCGATGCCAGGTCGAGCACGGAAATCCTGTTCATGCCGGGAGCATATTTCGATGGCTGCTGCATGCGGTTGGTGAACCTTGCCGGGCCAAGGTAATCTGTGTTCAGGGTGGTATAAAAGTTTTTCTTGTTTTTGTTCAGAAGCCTGTCCAGCGAATCGGCCGAGGTGCGCAGCTGGTGCATGTTCATCATCTCATAATTGTATTTGAACAGGTCTTCATTGGTGCGGCTGAACTTGAAGCTGGACAGATCGAGGTATAGCGTTTGCGACTTAAAGTTGTCGCAAAGCAAGGGGCGCGAAAAGCGCTGCTGCGGGTTGTCCGACATCTCGGTATAGCCGTTGCCGTCGTACAGGTTGAGCACCAGGTAATGCTTGTCCGACGACATCTTCATCCTTCCCCGCTTTGCCAGATATACCTTCACATTCCCCTGATTGGCGGTATGGTCGTATATCATTATATTCTCAATTGATTCCTGGTCGGGCTTTTTTACCCCGAAGCGTATGCTGTACCCGTCAATGCCGTTATAAAAAACATCCTGCGGAATATTCAGCGCCGGTTTGGCAGTGCGTATGTCGTACAGCAGCGAACCCATTTTCAGGTTCACATAAGGCAGCATGTTGTTGGAGAAAAAGAAGGCGGCGATGGAAATAACAATATTCAATACTATAAGCGACGACATGATGCGTGGCAGCGACAGGCCTGCCGCTTTCAAGGCCACAAGTTCGTGGTTTTCGGCCAGGTTGCCGAAGGTCATGATGGAGGCGAGCAGGATAGCGAGAGGCAAGGCCATGGGTATGAGCGTAATGGTTGCAAGCCCCATCATTTTTACAATTAGGTACCAGGAAAGCCCCTTGCCCACAAGGTCGTCTATGTACTTCCACAAAAACTGCATCATAAGTACAAACAGCGCTATAATAAAGGTAAGCACCAGAGGGCCGGCGAATGATTTCAGGATGAACCTGTAGAGTATCTTCATGACGTTGTAAAGATAGTCAACAATGGCCAACATAAAGCTAAAAATAAGGGCTGCGCCCCCTATATGGCAGGGATTTAGCTTTAAGCAAACAAGGCACTGCGAATTTCTTGTACTTTTGTTACATCAATTTATGCGCCGTTGAAATGATACTGGGTAAAAAAATAGTAGTTGTTCTCCCTGCATACAATGCCGAGCTCACCCTCGAAAAAACACACCGCGAAATACCGCCCGACATTGTTGACGAGGTGGTGCTGGTGGACGATGCGAGCAGCGATAAAACGGTGGAGGTGGCTCAAAAACTTGGAATAAGGCACATCATAAGGCACGAAAAAAACAAGGGCTACGGGGGCAACCAGAAAACCTGCTACAACAAAGCCCTGTCGCTCGGAGCAGATATTGTCATCATGCTGCACCCCGACTATCAATACACCCCCGCCCTTATCCCGTCCATGGCATATATTATAGCAAACAAAGTATATCCGGTTGCACTGGGTTCAAGGATATTGGGCAATGGAGCCCTCAAAGGAGGCATGCCTTTATATAAGTATGTGTTCAACAGGTTTCTTACCTTAACCCAAAACCTGCTTACCGGCCAAAAGCTGTCCGAATACCACACAGGTTACAGGGCCTTTGCGCGCGAGGTGCTGGAAACCATACCTTACGAACTCTGCTCCGATGATTTTGTGTTCGATAACCAGACACTCTCCCAAATAATTTACGCAGGCTTTGAGATTGCCGAAATAACCTGCCCGACCAAATATTTTAAAGAAGCCTCATCCATTAATTTCCGCCGCAGCGCCACCTATGGCATAGGTGTGCTCGCAACTTCCTTTTCGCATTTCTTTAACAAACTGGGCCTGGCGCGCTCCCCGCTTTACAAATTCAAGGCGAAGGTATAGCCCCCCGGCTTTTCTTCATTTAAGGCAAATTACCTGCCCTTACAATCCGAAGTCCAACTTGCGTGTAACGCGGCGGCAAATGTCGCAGGGGAATATATATTTACCCCGCCTTAAAAGGCGGGGCTATTGTTCCTCAACCCTTATAGGGGTTATATTTCAAACTGACCTACTGCGTGCTGATTAGAGCCTCCTGTTTATAACTTTATTACCTTTGCCGTTCATACACCATCAACAAAATCACCTACTATGTCTAATGCCATATTTAACGTGCCGCCAGCCACCAATGAGCCCATAAAATCTTATGCCCCCGGTACGCAGGAAAGAGCAGAGCTGCAAGCCATGCTGCGCCGCTTTATGTCGGAAAAAAAAGACTTGCCCATGCACATTGGCGGCAACAAAGTGCGTACAAATAATAAGGTGAATATAGCACCGCCGCACAATCATAAAAAGACAATAGGCACTTACCACAGGGGCGATGCAAGCCACGTAAATAAAGCCATTGAGGCTGCACTGAAGGCGAAAGCCTCCTGGAGCGCCATGCCATGGGAACAAAGGGCGGCGGTATTCCTGCGGGCCGCCGACCTTATATCAGGCCCCTACCGTGCTGCCATGAACGCCGCCACAATGATAGGACAGAGCAAAAATGCTTTTCAGTCGGAGATAGACGCCGTATGCGAACTGGCCGATTTCTTCCGGTTCAATGTGCAATACATGACTGAAATATACCGCCAGCAGCCCGAATCAGCGCCCCTTACATGGAACCGCCTCGAATACCGCCCCCTCGAAGGATTTGTTTTCGCGCTTACCCCGTTCAACTTCACTTCAATAGCAGGCAACCTGCCCGGTGCGCCGGCACTTATGGGCAATACGGTGGTATGGAAGCCGTCCAACACACAGATATATTCTGCCGCCGTACTAATGGAAATATACGAAAAGGCCGGACTGCCGCCGGGAGTAATCAACCTGGTGCATGTATCAGGACCCGAAGCAGGAGGCGCTATCTTCTCCCATCCCGACTTTGCAGGCATACATTATACAGGCTCCACAAGCGTATTCAACGGAATATGGAAAACCATTGGCGAACACGTTGCACTCTATAAATCATACCCGCGGCTCGTGGGCGAAACCGGCGGCAAGGATTTTGTTATTGCACATCCCTCTGCCGACCCCGAAACAGTGGCTGTAGCCCTTGCCAGAGGCGCTTTTGAATACCAGGGCCAAAAATGTTCGGCGGCATCGCGCGCTTATATACCTGCCTCTTTATGGAAGGAAGTGAAGGAGCGTTTGTGCGACGATCTGGCGACATTTAAAATGGGGGATGTGGAAGACTTCGGCAACTTTATAAACGCCGTAATTGATGAGGCCTCGTTCGATAAGCTGGAAGGGTATATCAGCCGCGCCAAAAAGGACCGCAACGTGTCGGTAATTGCCGGAGGCAAATGCGATAAATCCAAAGGCTACTTTATACAACCCACCGTAATAGAAGCCAAAGACCCTTATTACCGCACCATGTGCGAAGAACTTTTCGGACCCGTACTAACCATATATGTTTATGCCGACAATAAATTTGAGGAAACCCTTGACATCTTGGATAAAACATCGGCGTATGCACTAACCGGTGCGGTGTTCGCAAACGACCGCAGCGCCGTTGAACTGGCATCCAAAAAGTTGGTAAATGCGGCGGGCAATTTTTATATAAACGACAAACCTACCGGCGCAGTAGTGGCGCAGCAGCCCTTCGGCGGAGCCCGTAAATCGGGCACCAACGACAAGGCAGGATCGGCATTCAACCTGCTGCGCTGGGCGTCGCCGCGAACCATTAAAGAGAACTTTGTGCCCCCTGTCGATTACAGATACCCGTTTTTGCAGCCCGGTAAAAAATAGGGGTAAAAGGGAACAATATTTAACTGAAAATGTAATGTAGCCGGTATAAATCATATACACCCTGCTTGCCGCATAATCAGTTGTATTCCATTATGTTGCGCATGGGGCAAGCCCACGTTCCACAGATTAGTCCTTAAACATGACATAAATCATGCAGGACATTGAGAATCTTCACTTTTTTTACCCCCTGAATAGCCTATACTTGCATTGAGTCATAGGGTATCAGGGAAGTTATGAAAGTGAAAGAAGATGTAGGGAGAGAACGAACCAAAATTCTCATACCCACTAATTTTACAGGGCACGCCGCTATTGCGGGCGATTATGCCTTAAGGATGCTGGAGGGCCTGCCATGCACGTGCCTGCTCGAAACGGTTTACATGCCGCCGCGCGGAAGCGCCGGTACCCTGATTAAGATTGCCGACATTCTGATGAGGGAGGCTGCCGAAGGCCTCCGCAAGGAGCGCGAGGCAATGGAGTTCGCACATCCGGGCATTCAGGTGCAAACCAAAGCTGAAGAAGGCGATGCGGCATCTGTAATAGGCGGAAGCATGAAAAAAGAAAAAGCCGACCTGCTGGTCATAGGGCATAACTCCCATGTGAAGAAATTCCTTTCCAGGATCATCGAAAGCCCGGATACATGGCCTGCACTGCTTGTGCCGAACAAGCATTATGAAGCCCCGCCAAAAAGCGCCTTGTGCGTATGCTCACCGGAGTGCGGTCAGTCGGGGCTGAACGACACCGTTGCAGCTGTTGAAAAGAGGATAGAGGGCCGTGCCCGCAAAATTCATTTTGCCGAAAATGAACCGCCCGAAGCGCTGAAAAAGCAAATTGAAACCTCACTAAGGAAGAATAGCACGGATATGGTTATTTTCAAGGTTGCAAAAAGAAGCGAATTTGAAGGAATCATAAGAACGCATCTGCTTGATGAAATTATATTGAAGTATCCGGTGTTACTTCTCTCATGCTAAGGCTCCCGTCAGTTTCATGGCGCTTCATTATTAATGCATGCAATGTGCCAACGGCACCTCTTTAGCCTACCTGTTTGTGGCAAACATTGGATAATTACACAGAAACATTTATATTTGTCGTAACCTTATGTAATGCATTTGCCCGGTATGGATGGTATAGGCGAAGGAGAGGAGTTAACACATGTGTACAAGCTGCTTTTTGAGAGTGCAGCCGAGGGTTTGATTGTGGTGGATACGCAGGGGATAATCCGCCTTGCCAACATGCGCGCCAATGAAATGTTCGGGTACAAAGTCAACGAATTGCAGGGAATGACGGTGGATACCCTTCTGCCTGATAAGTTCCGCGGCTCACATGCCGCTCATCGCGACAATTATATGCGGAAGCCGGCAAAGCGGTCAATGGGTATAGGTATGGATCTTGCAGGAAGGCGTAAAGACGGAAGCGAATTTCCGGTGGAGATAAGCCTGAATAATTTTATGGGCAAGGACGGAAAAATGTATGTAATGGGCCTTATTACCGACATTACCGTGCGAAGAGGCGTTGAGGAGCAGATAAGGAGAATAAACGAGGACCTGGAAGGCAGGGTGAAACAGCGCACCAGAGAACTGGAAGAAAGCCAGAAGCTTTATAAAATAGTAGCCCGTAACTTTCCTGACGGTACGATAAACGTATTCGACCGCGAGTTAAATTACGTATTCGTGGAAGGCATGGAACTTTTTCAATATGGGGTTACCAGCGAAAAACTGGTTGGCACCAGTTACCTCGAACGGCTTCCCGATGAGGTACGCAATTTCATGAAGGAGAAGCTTACGGGGGTATTTGACGGAAAAGGCAACGCCTCGTTCGAAATAAACCTTGCCGAAAGGCATTACTCCATGAATGCAGTCGCCCTGCACGATTCCAAAGGCCGCATAGATCAGGTATTACTGGTGGAGCGCGATTCCACGCGTCAGAAAAAGGCTGAAAAGGATATGCTGGAAGCCCTGGAAAAGGAGCGGCAGCTGAACGAGCTTAAATCAAGGTTCGTATCCATGGCATCACATGAATTCAGAACGCCGCTTGGCGCCATACTCTCCTCCACATCGCTGATAGAAGAATACATAGCGCATAATGATGCCACGCTCGCTTATGTGCGCGAAAAGACCGCCAAGCACCTGAAACGCATCAAATCATCCATAGGAAACTTAACCAGCATATTAAACGATTTCCTGTCGCTGGATAAGCTGGAGCAGGGCAGGGTGGAGCCCAAACCCGACTTCCTCGATATAGTCAAATTCACCCACGAATTGATAGATGAACTTAAGCCTACCCTGAAAAAGGGACAGACCATAAAATATGAACATGAGGGAGTCCAGATCCAGGTGTTTACCGATGAACAGATGTTACGGAATATTCTGCTCAACCTGCTTTCAAATGCCCGAAAATATTCGCCCGAAGACTCGCTTATAGAAATACGCACCGCGCATTCGCCCGGCGTAATCAAAGCAAGTGTAACCGACCACGGTATGGGCATTCCCGAGGAAGACCAGCTACACCTTTTTGAAAGATTCTTCAGGGCGAAAAATGCCATACACCTGCAAGGCACAGGGCTCGGCCTGAACATTGTAAAAAGGTACCTTGACCTGATGGGCGGAAGCATTTCATTCAGAACAAGCGAGGGGAAAGGAACCACTTTTACTATAACTTTGCCTGCCAATCAATTTGATTGATTCATGTTTAAAACACCGGTTGAAACGAACCCACAACAAACACAAATCCATACAAAACAAAAACGATGAAGAAAATTCTTCTGATAGAAGATAACCTTGAAATGAGGGAAAATACAGCCGAAATGCTTGATCTGGCAGGCTACAGGGCGGTTACCGCACAAAACGGCAAAGAGGGGATAGAACTTGCCAAGCGCGAGAAGCCCGACCTTATTTTATGCGATATCATGATGCCCGAAATAGATGGCTACGGAGTGCTGCATGTACTGGGTAAAGACCCCGAAGTGGCCGGAACCCCGTTTATCTATTTAACGGCCAAAACAGAAAAGAGCGACATAAGAAAAGGTATGGACCTCGGCGCCGACGATTACCTTATGAAACCTTTTGAAAAAGCAGAACTCCTGAACGCGATAGAAACAAGGCTGAAACGCAGCCTCGTGTTCAAAAAGAATTATACGCGCGACCTGAACGGGCTGATTCAGTTTGTACAGGCGGCAAGTAAATTCAGCCTGCCTGCCAATCTGGCTGCCGAATATAAAGTGCGCTCCTATGAGGCCAGAGACAGTGTTTACCATGAAGACAGCGAACCCTCATACATCTTTCTGGTTAATAAAGGAAGCGTAAAAACATGGAGGATGAGCCAGGATGGAAAAGATCTTATTACGGGCCTTTATTCCAAGGGCGATTTTCTTGGTTATCTGCCAATCCTCGAAGGGGCCAATTACCACGATTCTGCCACTGCAATGGAAGACACCGAACTCGCTCTTATGCCTAAACATGATTTTCTGTCGCTCATTTACTCCAGACAGGAGGTATCGGCTGCATTCATGAAACTGCTTGTGAACAACATACACGACAACGAGGAACAGCTTCTTAACCTGGCCTATAATTCGGTAAGAGGCAGGGTTGCCGATGCACTGCTGAAACTACATCATAAGTTTGAGTCCAACAACACGATCAACTTTTCCAGAGAAGATCTGGCAAAAATCGTAGGTACCTCAACCGAAAGCCTTATCAGGGCGCTTTCGGATATGAAACAGGAAAAGATCATTGAGATTAAAGGAAGAGGAGTTACCATACTGAATTTGCCGGGGCTGGAGAGCATTCGCAAGTTTTCCATAAACAGGGGTTAGCGGCTTCATGCCGCAGGTTCTGTTGAAGCCGGAAATAAAAGAGATGGATTCTTCTGCTATTTTAGCGCCTGAATGCCTTAATGACCCTTATTCAGGATGCAAAAATCAAGCCTGCTATTATTCCTTACTTCCTGTCTTTTAATCCCATTTTTGGCGCTGTGTCTTTTTGCATATCCTTCAGCCGACGATTTCGGTTACACAGCCCAGGCCCCCTTCTGGCATTCGCAATGGAACCTGTTAAGGTTCTGGAACGGGCGTTACACAGCCAATTTTCTTGTACTCTGCAACCCATTTATTTACGGCTCTCTTTTAGGATACAGGCTTAGCGCCATGCTCCTACTCATTCTTGTTCCGGTTTCCATATATACACTGCTGCGTTCGGTTTGGGGCAAAGCCTTTACTGTAGTCCAAACACTTGTTTTTGCGTTTATAATCAGCGCACTGATAATAGACCTGCTCCCTTCGCTGGCCGAAGGTATTTACTGGTACACCGGTTCGGTAACATATATGCTGGGCGCCATAGTTGCGTGTTTTTATACAGCATTGGTTGTACGGTATTACAAAGGTGAAATAATCATCGGCAGATTTATTCATCTTTTGCTTTGCATGCTGTTATTAATTATTTCCATTGGTTTCAATGAGGTGCAGATGCTTATACTGCTTGTGGCGCACCTCGCCGTTTGGCTTTGGGTGAAAAAGGGGAAGGCAGGCTGGTCTTTGGCGGCAGCCATACTGCCTGCAATATGTGTTGTGTTTTCTTTGCTTCTTATCCTGTCGCCTGGCAACCATGTGCGGGGGAGTTACTTTACGGGCAACTATCGTCCTTTTTATTCCCTAGGCATGACCTTGCTGCAAATGATAAGGTTCTGTTTCGGATTTGCCACTTTCGGACCCCTGCTGTTATCCGGAATTCTGTTCATACCCGTAAGCCGCATTCTTGAACGCCGTGTTCCGGTTTTCGGCATACTTGGCAGGATAAAGCCCCTCATCTGGTTTGCCACCCTGCTCATTATATTGTTCCTTTGTATCTATCCGGCTTACTGGGGCACCGGTATCCTCGGGCAGCACCGCACGGTTAATACCGCCTGTTATTTTTTTGTGCTTATGTGGTTCCTGCTCCTTCATTCGCTGTATGTAAGTTATAAGCCATTCGATAAATATGCCGCACTTTTAAGCCGGAAGGCCCGTTTATACCTAACCATAATGCTTGCAGCCATGCTCATGTTCAGCGGCAATTCGGGAACGGCAATTCAGGAAATTGCAACAGGTAAAATCAAGGGGTTCGACCGCGAAATGAAAAACCGTTTCAGTCTGATACAAGAAGGGGTACTCGGGCAGCGTAAGGAACTGATGGTGCCTGTATTGCAGAACAGGCCTCAAAGCCTGTTTGTTTTAGATCTTCAGCCCGACTGCAATCACTGGATCAACCAGATAGAAGCCCGCTTTTTCGGGTTGAATAATATATGCCTTGATACCAATGCGATACCGCATTAAACCACTCATGAATTAAGGCTTAGGGTCGATTTATAAAAGATGTTCCCTATTTGCAATTAAATAATTAAATTTGCATGAATTAATGCTTGAACAATAAAACCTTCCCACAAGCTATGTCGGAGAAAGAAGCTATTAAATGTTCCTTTTGCGGTAAAGACAAAAAGGACGTATTCATGATGATAGGCGGCCTTAACGGGCATATATGCAACCAGTGCATAGAGCAAGCCCAGAAGATTGTAGATGAAGAATACAAACAGCGCCTGCAACCCAATAAAATACAACTGACGAAACCTGCCGAAATAAAGCGAAGGCTCGATGAATACATTATTGATCAGGACGAGGCAAAAAAGGTAATGTCGGTAGCCGTGTACAACCACTATAAAAGGATAATGCAAAAGAAATCAGACAAGAAGGGAGAAGACGATGAGGTGGAAATTGAAAAATCGAATATTATACTGATAGGGGAAACGGGTACCGGCAAAACACTGCTTGCGCAAACCATTGCACGCATATTAAATGTACCTTTCTGCATAGCCGATGCAACTGCTTTTACCGAAGCCGGCTATGTAGGCGAGGATGTTGAAAATGTACTTGTAAGGCTATTGCAGGCGGCAAATTATGATGTTGCCGCCGCCGAGAGAGGCATTGTATTTATTGATGAGATTGATAAAATATCGCGGAAAGAAGGCGACAGCCCGTCTATTACCAGAGATGTGGGCGGCGAGGGAGTGCAGCAGGCGCTGCTCAAAATGCTTGAAGGTTCCATTGTAAACGTACCCCCGCAGGGAGGGCGCAAACACCCGGAACAAAAGACGATTCCGGTGAATACAAAGGAAATACTTTTTGTGTGCGGCGGGGCATTCAACGGAATAGAAAAGAAAAT
The DNA here is from genome assembly GCA_013044305.1 of Bacteroidia bacterium. Classification (GTDB taxonomy): domain Bacteria; phylum Bacteroidota; class Bacteroidia; order JABEUT01; family JABEUT01; genus JABEUT01. The sequence goes on along the minus strand of JABEUT010000113.1, from coordinate 4,246 downwards.
AGCGCGGCGCGTGCAGTCACATGCCATAGGCTATTTTTCTGCTGCCGAAAAGCATGATATTGACCGCGGCAACATGCTGCAATACGTTTCGCCCGAAGACCTTAAAAGTTTTGGCCTTATACCCGAACTTATAGGCAGGCTGCCCGTTATAACCTACCTAAGCCCGCTAAGCAAGGAGAGCCTGAAACGTATCCTTACAGAGCCCAAAAACGCCCTGATAAAGCAATATACCAAGCTGTTCGCCATAGACGGAATTAAATTAACGCTGGATAAAAGTGTTTACAACCTGATAGTGGAAAAAGCGCTGGAATACAAACTTGGAGCAAGAGGCTTACGCGCCATTTGTGAAGCCATACTTACCGATGCCATGTTTGAAACACCTTCAAAGGCCGATGTCAAGGAATTTCATGTAAGCCTGCGTTATGCAAAAGATAAAATTGACCGGTCGGCAGCCCTGAACAGGCTGAAAGCCGCGTAAGGCAAACATTATTACATTCGAAGATAATTGTAAACGTTAAACATTAAAAATTGAATTATGAAAAAGGGGTATATCGTTCTGCTTGTAATACTGGGGTTCTTCCTCATGATATTTTTATGGATTAAGAACGTGTACAACAATATTGTAACCATGGACGAAGGTGTAACAGCCCAGTGGCATCAGGTGGAAACCCAATACCAGAGGCGTATGGATCTTATCCCTAACCTGGTGAACACCGTAAAGGGGTATGCCAACTTTGAAAAATCGACATTGACAGCGGTAATTGATGCAAGGGCAAATGCCTCCAAGGTTACCATTGACCCGAGCCACATCACGCCCGACCAGCTCCAGCAGTTTGAGGCGGCACAGGGGCAGTTAAGTTCATCCCTTTCGCGCCTGCTTGTTACAGTGGAGCGTTACCCCGATCTGAAAGCCGACCAGAACTTTTTGAGTTTGCAGGCACAGTTGGAAGGTACAGAAAACCGTATTGCCACAGAGCGCCGCCGCTTCAACGAAACCGCACAAGGCTTTAACACCTATATACGCCGTTTTCCGCAGAACATTTTTGCAGGCATGTTCAATTTCCAGACAAGGGCATACTTCAGCTCCGATGCGGGGGCCGACAAGGCGCCGCAGGTAAATTTTTAAAGGTTGGTTTTGAGTTAAGCCCCAATTGAGGAGGAAATTGCCCTACCGCTTGAGCGCAGGTTGTATCAGTTGAGCAGTTTGTGTATCGTTAAGCTTGAGCTCATCAGCAATATTTTCGGGTTGCCGTTGCGCCCGATGGCGTGGTAGGCTTTGCTCATCTCCTCGGCTATCAGGGCAGCACGGTCGAGGGGCAGGTAGGCGGCAAATTTTAGCAGAAATTCTTCTTCGTCTGGTCTTAATAGTACCTTACCGCCGGCAGCCACCAGCATGCTCTGCCGCAGCGCCTGCAAACAGTAGGCAATGAATTGTTTCTGGCGTTCCCTTCCTATTGCGGCTATTTCCGCAATCCATTCCATAATGTTTTCCGCATTCAGTTTCATGCATATCCTCATCCAGTCACGGAACTTTTGAAAGTGAAATTCGGAATGTTCTTCTTCGGTAGCCAGCAGCCTGGCGGTACGGAAATTGCCTTCCGATGCCTGGGCCATATACAATGCAGCTTCGCTGGTAAGTCCGAAATTACCTACAAGGGCATTCACCATATCTGCTTCTTCAATGCGCGGCACCCTGATAAGCTGTGTTCTTGACAAAACGGTAACGGGCAATTGCGAATTTTCGGTAATAAGGATGAAAATTGTTTTGTCGGGCGGTTCCTCCAGCACTTTAAGTATTTTGTTGGCAGCCGTATTATTCATTTTTTCAGCCATCCAAACGATCATTACCTTGTACGAACCTTCAAATGAAGTGAGGCTTAACTGGTGGATGATATCTTTTGCCTCATCCACTCCTATCACCATCTGCTTGTTCTCCACTTCCAGGAACTCCATCCAGTCGGTGAGCGACAGATACGGGTTCTGTAGGTATGCCTCCCGCCATTGCTTGAACACGTCCATACTTTTATTCACCCCGCCCGATTTGGATTCGGCGCTTTTGGAGCTTTCCTTTGAACGGGAGAGCGACAAAGGGTAAACAAAATGCACATCGGGATGCGACAGTTTTGATATTTGCTGGCATTCGCGGCATACGCCGCAGGAATCGGTTGCACTCCTGTTTTTGCAAAAAAGATATTGAATATACGCAACTGCGAGCGGCAGGGCGCCGTTACCTTCCGGACCTGCAAACAGCAAGGCATGGCTTATGCGGCCGTCTTTAGCCGACTGAATGAGCGACTGCTTTACCTTGCTTTGTCCTGCTATGGCGGCAAACTGCATTTTTGTGTCCTGATACGGATTGAAAAATACTGGTGAGGCTGCCCGCGTTATTGCTTCGGCAGATAGGTATAACGGACCGTTATGAGGTCGGGCGTCTGGTAGTCGAGCACCAGCTTACCTGCTGCTATGCTTATAGCTTTAAACATCATTTTGGTATCGCTTGCTGCTCCTGCCGGCTTAGATGTGGTGTTGATGTAAACGCCGGCTGACTTCCAGGTGCCGTTTGCGGCAACACCTTCCTTTGTAATTGAAAAGGAGCCGTCAGTATTAAAGGTTACACCATCGCCTGATTCCTTTCCGTTTGGCGCATGGGGCACGTCGAACATTTCTGTTGAATCCAATTTCCAGCTTTTGCAAATTATCTTAGTCTTTTCAGGTGTAAGGTTTATGCCATGCGAGACTCTCCATGAGGGTTGTGCCGCCGAGGGCATTGCCGCCAGTATACAGATGGCTGCAATAAGCATGAGTTTTTTCATAATTGCGGAGGTTATAGGTTATTATAATTTAATGGACATATACTTTTACATATTTGAATTTCTGGTACTTATCCTGGTCCTGGGCGTCTCCATTATAATCCGGGCCCTGAACTTCGGCATTCATCTCAAATTTCAGTTTGCTGATTTTTGCCTGCCTTTTTTTCAGGGCGTTCAGTATGGTTGTTTTTTCGGTCATGCCTCTTTTTTCGGCCAATACGTGGTTGCTGTTCTCAAACTGTGCGCTTGTGGGAACTTTTGAGGCGCTCGATTGAATGCTTACCGTAACCGAGTCGTGCATCAGTCTGGTTTTTATTTTGTTTATCAGCGCCAAAAAGTTGCTTGCCTTTTGTATGTTCTGGTCGGCGTTGTATTTAAAGTATTCAACAAAGTCGGCGTCTTCGGCGGCAATGCGGATAATTTTTGGAGGAATGGCGGCCACCCTCGATATTTCAGACAGTTCATCCAGATTGGCGGGCAGATCGTGGTAAAAATATTCATCTTCGGTGTTCTGGTCGAAATTGCGAACCACTTTGCCTTTGCTGTTGGCAAGCAGCAGTCTTTTCAGGTGTTTCAATTTGGTATCTTTAATATCAACTTTTAAAAGGTAACTTTTGTTAACAGGCAATTTATAGAAAGTAAAATGACCGTGTTTATCGGTAAAGGTGGTTTGAATTACGTTGCCTTTTTCATCTACAAGCTGAATTTGCATATTCGCCAAAGGTGTTAGAGGGGCATCGTTAAGCAAAATGGAACCTGACATGGAATCAAGAGGTACTTTTGGCTTCGGAACAAATACATTGCTTGTATCGCCCAAAATAATTCCCGTTCGGAAGAATGCCCGTGAAAGGGAGAAGTAGGAACTGTCGGCAGGCAGGTAGAAGTTCTGGTTGAACACCTCTTTTCCCTGTGTTGAAATGGCCACATTGTATGTTTCATTGGGGCGCAGCACCTGCAAAAATTTTCCTGTTTTAGGGTTTACCTGTGTGCGTATTACAGCCTTCCCCTTGGCCAGGGTGGTTCGGATCAGAAGGTCATTCGGAATGGGTTTATTGTCGGGCGAACGTATGTAGCCTGTAAGCACCGCCACCCTTTTTACAGGCAATGGAGTGTTGAAAGTAACTTCGTAAATATCTTTTTCGCCTATGGCATCGTTTCGCACCGTACTGTAATAGGCCCTTCTTCCATCCGGCGATACGTTAAAATACAGATCGTCGTCGGTGGAGTTAATCGGAAAGCCCATATTTACAGCCTTCCCCCATATTGCGCCCGTGTCCATTTGAGCCATGAATACATCGTATCCGCCCATGGTATTATGACCCTTTGAGCTGAAGAATAGGGTGGAGTCATCGGCCTGAATGAAAGGTGAAGCCTCGTCGTATTCGGTGTTTATATTAGGTCCCAGATTTACGGGCTGGCTCCATTTACCGCTGTCG
>JABEUT010000112.1 GCA_013044305.1 Bacteroidia bacterium | reverse complement strand
TGTGGCTGTCTGGCCGACAGCATGGCTCCCCGCTCGCGAACATTAAAATCATATCCGCCCGGAAGTTTTTTAATAAATTCGTTGGCGCCAATCGCCTCGGCAGCAGCCTCAATCTGGCTCTGCGTTATGTGCTTATCATACAGCGAGATATTGTTGGCAATAGAGTCGGAAAAAAGGAACACATCCTGCAGCACTATGGCAATATTCTTGCGCATGGTCTCTATTTCAATGTTTCTTATATCAACGCCATCAAGCAGTATGGTGCCTTTCTGAAATTCATAATACCGGCCGAGTATGTTGATAATTGAAGATTTACCGGCTCCTGTTGCACCGACAATGGCAAGGGTTTCTCCGGGTTTAACGGAGAAGGAGACGTTCTTTAACGCCCAGTTTTCATCATTATATGCAAACCAGACATCTTTAAATATCAGTTCTCCTTCTGCTTTTTGCAGCCGAACCGTACCTCTATCGGCTATAAAGGCATCGGTATCAAATACCTTGAATACCCTTTGTCCTGCCACTACACCCATCTGCAGGGTGTTGAATTTGTCTGCAAGCTGCCTGATGGGAACAAACAGTATTCCTATGTATATGGTAAATTCCACAACAGTGCCAAACGACTCGTTATGATAAAGTATGCCCCTGCCGCCTTTCCAAACTATTGCCGCAATTGCTGCAGCCGACAGCAGGTCTACTACCGGGAAGAATATCGAGTAGTACCAGATTGCTTTGATATTGGCTATTTTATGGGCGTTGTTTATTTGTTTGAATTTTTCAAATTCCACGTCTTCCCTGTTGAATATTTGAACTATGCTCATTCCGGTAATATGTTCCTGCACAAATGCGTTCAGGCGTGCCACCTGCGTCCGAACCTCCTGAAAGGAAACCTGCGTTGCTTTCTGAAAAAGATAGGTAGCGAATAACAACAAGGGGAAAACGCTTAAACTCAACAAGGTCATCCATACGTCGTCCATGAACATGAAAACGATAACCACAATTACCGTGAGCAGCTGATTAAGCATTACAATGAGTCCTTCGGAGAACATATCGGCAATGGTTTCAATATCCGAAATTACACGGGTACAAAGCGTTCCTATGGGGGTCTGGTCGTAGAACTGTAGCCTCAAATTTAAAATATGCCGGTATAGCTGGGTTCTCATATCCCTGATAATGTTCTGTCCGAGCAAATTAGTGAAGTATGTATTCAGAAATTGAATAAAAGCGCGCAAAGCCAGAAATACGAGTAGTATGATAATCATGGTAAGCAGTTGCCCGGCATGACCGGCTGTAACATCGTGGTCTAATGTGTATTTAATAAGTTTTGGCTGCACCGGCGCAAGGGCAGACAACAGAACTGTAAGAAGCACTGAAATTACGGCAATGGTTTTGTACGGGCGCACAAATTTCAGTATGCGCCTGAATGATTTAACATCAAATACTTTGCCCGTTATTTCGCTCATTGGTAAATATGGAAGGTTACAAATGTAGGTATGGTATCCAGATTTTAGCTATCAGATATAATCCATTTTAAATTGCTTTACTAAATCTGTTGTGCCCCGCTGCTTCCTTTTCAATATGCGGGTCAATGGCGGCGCAGATGTTCCGTACAAAATGTCTTCCGAGTTGTGTAACCTTAATGCTGCCTTGTTCATACTCGAGCAGCCCTTCTTTGGATAAAGACTTTAGCTCATCTTCAACCTTGGCGAAGTATTTGTTGGCGGAGCTGTCCCAGCTTGTTTCAAAAAAGCACATCAGGTTTGTAATATGATTCTTAATGATAATATCCTGCGGGGTAAGCAAGTGCCCTTTGCAATATGCCCACTTATTTTGGTTTATATCCTGCATATAGTCTTCCACAACAGGTTTGTTTTGCATATAGCAATTGCCTGTATCGCTGATTGCAGAACACCCCAGGCCGATTAATACTCCGGGTTTATGGGGCACGTAGCCCATAAAATTGCGCGACAAGGTCTTGTTCTCAAGCGCCTTACAGAGTGCGTCCTCCGGGAAAGCAAAGTGATCCATTCCAATTTCTTTATAACCCATTTGCAGGAACAGCTCCCTGCCTGTTTCATAAAGGTCGAGTTTTTCCTGGGTGGAGGGCAGGTCTTTTTCGGTAAAATGCCGCTGTCCCTGTTTTTTCCACGGTACATGTGCATAGCTGTAAAACGCTATCCGGTCGGGTTTCAGCGCCTTAACATATTCTGCATTATGCACTATATCGTTTCTTTTTTGGAATGGCAGTCCATAAACAAAATCATAATTGACGGAATGATAACCCAGCGACCTTGCATCGCGTGTAATCTGTTCTATCTGGTCTGCCTGTTGATGCCGGTTAATGGCTTTAAGTATAGATTGATTGAAATCCTGCACGCCAAAACTAACTCTGGTGAAGCCAAGTTCAGCAAGCGCCTCCAGATGCCTGTATGTGGTTACTCCCGGGTGTGCTTCAAATGCGAATTCGGGTTCTTTTGAAATAACTGAACCCGTAAGCAGGTTAGTTATAAGCCTTACCAGATTTTCGGGGCTGAAGAAGGTGGGTGTGCCTCCGCCAAGGTGAATTTCTTTGATGACAGGTGTCTCCTTCAGTATCTTACGATAATGGTTCCATTCTTCGGTAATGGCGAGTAAATATGGTTCCTCCACCTGATGGTTTACGGTAATTCTTGTATTGCACCCGCAATAGGTACAAAGGCTCTCACAATAGGGGAGGTGGACATACAGGCTTAATCCTTCCTTCGAATCTTTTATCTGCGTGTTCAGTATAGCAGGATATTCTTCATTTGATGGCATATTCTGCCAGTGGGGCAGCGATGGGTAGCTGGTGTAACGCGGCACCTGCACGTTATACTTATGAATAAGTTCTTCGTTTAGTTTGTGATTGCCGGATTCCATATCGAAAGGTTGTTATATGTTCATTTCTTAAAACCATATTTAAGCAAGTTGCGAATATTGCAAAGATAGGAAATAGGGCGCTCGCAGTCTGAACTTTTCCTGCATTCTCCCAATATATTCCAGATAGAAATTGTGATTCGCATGAGGTTGCCATTTTTTGCCGGTTCTTGCCGTATCTTGCCGAAATAGGGTGTGGGGGGGGGCGGCAAGGAAAAACTGCAATAGTTTGAAAATATGAGTGTTCATAAAAAATGTACGGCAAAATTGCCGGCAAAACATGAATGAGCGGCAAAAAAAGGAGTAGTCCCGC
>JABEUT010000111.1 GCA_013044305.1 Bacteroidia bacterium | reverse complement strand
CGCTCCGGCCGCGAAGGCACTACCAAGCACACATACAATAACGTGAAGAAGGTACCGGAGGCAGTAATAAATGTAGTAAGCTACAGCATGGTGCAGCAGGCCAACCTGGCTAGTGCGGAGTACCCGGAGGGAACAAACGAATTTGTTAAGGCAGGTTTTACTGCCATTCCATCGGTAAAGGTGCGGCCTTTCAGGGTAAAGGAGTCGCCGGTGCAGATAGAATGTAAGGTACTCGAGGTAAAGGAAATGGGCGACAAGGGCGGAGCGGCCAACCTAATCATCTGCGAGATAATTATGATGCATGTAAACGAGGATGTACTTGACACAAACAAAAAAATAGACCCTGACAAAATTGACCTCGTGGGCCGTATGGGCGGCAACTGGTACTGCCGTGCCTCGGGCGCCAACCTCTTTGAACTTGCCCAACCCGGGCGAAACCTCGGTATAGGAATTGACGCCCTGCCGGAAAATATCAGAAACAGCAAAATACTTACGGGTAATGATTTGGGTAAGTTGGGCAATGTAACACATCTTCCAACGGAAAGCGGATCAAAAAGTTCGTTCGGGAACGAGGAAGAGCTGCACAGGGAAGTCAAAAAATTGCTTGACGAAAATAAGGCAGAAGAAGCCTGGGGATTGTTACTTACAGGTAATGAAAAGTGATGCGGAAATGACTACCTTTGTGTACTAAATTCTTGCCATGAGCACTGCAGAACTAAAATCGAATTTACATTATCTTATTGATAAGGCGAAAGACAGCAAATTATTAAAGATAGCCTATTTATTGTTATCTGAAAATAAAAAGACAGGTGAAGACTGGTGGGATTCTATTTCTGAAAATGAAAAGGCATCTATTGAAAAGGGATTAATGGACATTAAAAAAAGGAAGGTCATTCCTCACGAAAGGCTAATTAAAATGCTCAAAGCTGAATTTCCGGAAGCTTTTAAATGAAAAGAAGAATCTATTGGACTGAAAGGGCAAAGAATGATTACAGAGGAATTTTAAATTACCTTAATCAAAACTGGTCCCCCAGGGAAATTATAGTATTTTCTAATAAAATTGACCAGAACCTTTCCATTATTCTTTTGCATCCTGAAATTGGAATGATTTCTAAAAGGAATTCAGTACGGAGGATGGTAATTTCAACTCAAACTTCTCTTTATTACAAAATTATCAATGGCGAAATTTACATAATTTCACTCTTCGATAATCGTCAGAATCCGAAAAAACTATAAATTAGAATCCTACCCAAAGGGAACTACATAAACAAAACAGTAAGCTGTTAGACGAAAACATGACACAAGAAGCATGGGGATTGTTACTTACTGTTAGTCGGAAGGAATAGTAAACCTAATCAATGTAATTGGCTTTTACCTGAAATTGATTATTTTTGCTTACAGTTTACTCCATCGCCGAATGAAAAAAATTTTATTTTTCTTCCTGCTCGCTTGCCTCTTACCTCTTACAAATGTTTCTAAATGCAAGGCAAAATCCGTTTCTGAAAGATTATCTTTCGCTCTTCCTCAACCGGACACCAACGGCTTGCGCAGTGACACAATCAATGTGTTGAGCTACAATTTATTTCTGAACATAACCGATTTTACCCACGATACGCTTCGCGGAAACACCATTGTGCGGTTTACCCCAAAAATGAACAATATCAAATCCATTTGCCTCGACCTGCTGCATTTTAAGGTTGATTCGGTACTGTCGGGAGCAACGCACCTCGCATTTTCATACAACGATACCCTGCTGACCATAGCCTTACCGGTTACCGAAAACATTGGCGATACGGCGAGCGTAAACGTTTATTACCATGGCAAACCCGTTCTTGACCCTTCCGGCTGGGGCGGGTTTTACTTTTCGCCTCCTTATGCTTTTAACCTGGGCGTGGGTTTTGATGTGATCCCCCACAATTTTGGCAGGTCCTGGTATCCATGCTTCGACAACTTCATTGCAAAGTCCACCTTCACCTTCCACATCACCACCGATACAGCAAACCTCTCATTCTGCAACGGCTATCTGACCAAGGATTCCGTTTCGGGCGCCAACCGCATACGCACCTGGGTTATGCCCTATCCTATTTCCAGCTACCACGCCTGCGTGGATGTTGCCCCATACACCAGCATACGTGATACATTCAGGGGAATGGATACCATTCCTATTCTGCTGAACGCTTTGCCTGCCGACACCGCCAAGTTGAGAAAATCATTTGTTCACCTCAAAAATGCAATAGCCATATTCCAGAAATGTTACGGAAAATACCAGTGGAACAAAGTAGGATACTCGCTCGAATCGTTTTCGAACGGCGCTATGGAACATGCCACCAATATTGCCTATCCGGCACTTGCCGCCGACGGAACTACCACCTACGAAGCCAACCTGATGGCGCACGAACTTTCGCACCACTGGTGCGGCGATCTTGTTACCTGCAGCTCGGCCGAAGACATGTGGCTTAATGAAGGTTTTGCCTGGTTCAACCAAAGCGTATTCCTGCAGGGCGTTTACGGCGACTCAACTTACAATACCTATACCCGCAATTATCACGACCAGGCAGTACACTATTGCGCCATTGCCGACCACGGTTACTGGGCGCTTGCCCACATGCCGCAGCGGTGGACCTATGGCAACGACAACTACTGGGTAAGCACCACCTATGAAAAAGGAGGCGATGTATTGCGCACCCTGCGCACCTACCTTGGCGACAGTGCTTTCTTCAAGGGCATGAAGTACTATTTTGCAACCCATAAGTACCAGCCGGTAAGCGCCGACACTTTGAAGAACAGCCTTCAGCGCTACACGGGGTATAACCTTACCGATTTCTTCAACGACTGGGTATTTGCCCCCGGCTTTCCGCAGTTTTCAATTGATTCCACCGTTGTGGCTCCCAACGGCCCAAACTACAACGCAACAGTTTATATCAGGCAGAAGCTGACCGGCGCCCCATCGTATTATACCAATGTGCCCATGCAGGTAACTTTTAAATCGGCAAGCCGGCAAAGCTATACCCAAACACTTATGGTTTCGGGACAGTTGTCCGGCTATACTGTGCTTGTGCCGTTTAAGCCTGTTTTTGCAGGCCTGAATATGAGAACCAATATTGCGGAAGCGGTATCGTCCGATACCCTGATAATAACCAAACCCGGCAATTACAACATGGGCTTATCGAGGGTGGATATGTGGGTAAAAGCCGCACCGGATACGGCCTTTCTTTTTCTGGAGCATATTTACGCCGCACCCGACCCGGTTACAGATACCGCACTGCATTACCGTATTTCCAACTACCGTTACTGGAATGTAAGCGGCATACGCCCCGGACTGGCAATAGACTCGGCAAGGCTTTACTACGACGGCAGGAAAGGCATTGCCTACAATGGCTCATTTTATCTGGATACTGCGCTGATGAAGCTGAACGACGATAGCATCATACTATTGTACCGTCCCGACACCAGAACCGGCTGGAGCGAGTTCCCTGCCTACCGGAAGCATAACATAGGCACGCCAACGAACAAACTTGGCTATATGACCCTCGACTCGCTTCCCAACGGACAATATACCTTTGCCAACGGCAAATCAAAAGTGCTTGGGGTGCCATTGCCTGCCGCCTCTGCCGGAAAGCTGCTGATATATCCGAACCCCGCGCCAGACGGGTTTACTGTTGAATTTCCTCCGGCAGCCGGAAGTGAAGAAATAACCGTGTATGATATGAACGGAAGGGCTGTGGCGGGAGGCAATATCGTTGCAGGACAAAACAGGTATTATTTTAATTCGGGCAACTGGGCGCAGGGCGGGTATATGATCCGGATGCAGAGCGGCGGCAAAGAGTTGGCTTCAGGCCAGATAGTTATTCAACGCTGAATCATGTCGCAAACCATTAACCAGAACAACATTTTTGCCGGCCATGGGAAACGATGAAAGGATTGCCTATAAAGAGCCTGCCGGCATACGAAGTTGGGCCGAAGAAGACCGTCCGCGTGAAAAACTGCTGCTTAAAGGTCCTGCAGCATTATCCGATGCCGAACTGATTGCCATACTCATAGGTTCGGGCACACCGGGAGAGTCGGCGGTGGACCTTGCCAAATCAATACTTAAAAGCACCGGCAACAGCCTGAATGATTTGGGCAAGCTTACCGTGAGCGGCCTAAAAGCATTCAAGGGGATAGGCGAAGCCAAGGCACTGACCATTATGGCAGCGCTTGAACTTGCAAGGCGAAGGCGGGAGGAAACGGTAAAAGAGAAAGAAAAGATAGCAGGCAGCGCCGATGTGTACGAATATTTTCACAGGCTTGCCGATCTGCCCAACGAGGAATTCTGGGTGATGTATCTTAACAGGGCGAATAAAATAGTATCAGCCCAGCGTGCAAGCCAGGGCGGGATTACAGGAACGGTAGCCGACACAAGGTTAATACTGAAAAGCGCACTCGACCAGTTTGCATGCAGCATAATACTGTGCCACAACCACCCATCCGGCAACCTTGTTCCAAGCGAAGAAGACAAAGCCCTTACACGTAAAATCAAACAGGCCGCACAAGTTTTCGATATAGCCATACTCGACCATATTATTGTATCCGAACTGGGATATTACAGCTTTGCCGACGAAGGGATATTATAAAGGAATCGGATGAGCCATGAAGTATAAAAGTTACTTATTATTTGTTTTATTTTTTTATTCAGCTCCCCTGATTTCCATTGCTCAACAGCATAAGATTGACTCCCTGCTTGCCGTACTGAAAAGTGAAAAAGAGGATACGAACAAAGTGAAAACGCTGAATAGGCTTACATTTTCACTCTATGCCCGTAATCCGGATACTACAATTTTACTTGCCCAACAGTCAAT
>JABEUT010000009.1 GCA_013044305.1 Bacteroidia bacterium | reverse complement strand
CAGTCCACATGGTTTCACATCTTCAATATTCTTGCCATCATCCTTGCCTCGGGCAGGTTTGTAGATGCGTTTTATGATCCGTTTATAGCCCGCATGAGCGATAAATCGTCGGGTAGCAGGGGCCGGCGAACGCCTTTTATGCTTTACAGCGTGCTGCCTTCGGTTATCTTTTGCATTTTTGTTTTTTACCCGCCGGTTCATACAGCAGCAAAGGCAAATGAGGTATGGCTTCTTATTTCGCTTACCCTGTTCTTTATGGCTACCACCACATACGCTATACCTTATAATGCCATGCTGCCCGAAATAGCCAAAACAAGAAAAGAAAAAGTAAGGTTATCCTCCTTTCAGCAGGCTGGATTTGTGGTTGGAATAATTATAGCGGCACAAACCAATGCCATTGCGGATGTTATGCGCGCAGTTTTTCATCAGAACGAAAGAATGGCCAGCGTGCAGTATGCTGTAATTTTTTTAGCCATACTCGGGGGTACCGCCATGATTTTACCCGCCCTCGCAATTAATGAAAAAAGATACTGCACTGCACTGCCTTCCGCTACTCCTCTTTGGTCGGCCTTGCGCAATAGTTTTACTAACCGCAACTTTATCTTTTTTATTGTCGCCTGCTTTTCTTACTACATGGCCATAAATCTTATCTCAAACGGATTATTATACTTTGCAAGAGTGCTTGCAGGCCTTTCTGCAAATGAAGGAGGGCTGCTGATGCTGCTGATGGTGGTGGTGTCGCTTGCATTTTATCCGCTTGTAATTTATTCAGTTAAAATGGCAGGGGAAAAACGGATATTCGTTGTTTCCCTGTTTCTGCTGGCATTCGCTTTTTTTGTGGTCCCCATGGTAGGAAAGATACTTGTATCGCCGCGACTTTTGCTCTACCTCTCGGTGCTGCTGGCGGCATTTCCCGTTGCCTCTCTCGGTATTTTGCCCAATGCCATGCTTGCAGGAATTATTGATGATGAAGTAGAAAAAACAGGCGACAATAAAGAGGGAATGTTTTTTGCCGTTAATTTTTTTGCCATAAAATTGGGGCAAACCGCCGGCCTGGCGCTTTTCGCTATGCTCACCATCTACGGCAAAGATCCAGGCAACGACGCAGGCTTGCGCCTTACTGCTATAGCAGGAAGCCTGTTTTGCATTATAGCCGCATTTATCTTCACGGGCTTCAGGGAAAAAGCGCATTAATTGGAATAGTAATGACTATTGCCAAAGCATTTCAGCGGCGCATAATAAAAATTAAACAACAACAACCATACCATAACTGCCTGTCATCTCATTTTATTTATATATTTGCTGAAACGTTTTAAATTTTCCATCAGAAATAACAAAAAAGTGTGAACACCAGGCTCCTTTTATTTATAGTTACGACTATAATCTTTACATTCATCATACAAGGTTTACAGGCGCAAACTTTGCGGCAGGAATTGCAACCCCGATGGATTGCTATGATGAATGACAGCAATGTAAATTATTTCGAAGCTGTAAAAGCCTTTGATTCCTATTGGAAAGTTCATGAAAGACCGCAGCCGGAAGATGAAAGATTTGAAAAAGCGGCAAATGGTGAAAAAACGCAAGGTAAAAATATACCCTACAGTCTGGAATACAAAAAATTCAAGCGCTGGCAGATGGAAATGCAACCATACGTTCAGGAAGACGGGCATGTACTTTACCCATACAAGCGCCACCAGCTCCGCCTGAATTCCAGAAAGACAAACCCTGACAACAATATAAAATGATCAAACGCTTTGCCATATTCTTTACTCTGGCATTGCTAATGAATGCCTCCCTGTCTTTTGGACAGATTGCGGGAGCGTGGAAACTTGTAGGGCCAATAAATTTTCCATACGACAGCAGTTACTGGCAGATTAACGGCATAGGTCGTATAGAACAGATAAAGTTTGACCCGCTCAACCCCATAAAGGTGTATGCCACCAGTTCTGGAGGCGGTTTGTTTGTGAGCAACGACAGCTGCCATAGCTGGCAAAGCACCGGCACTGACAGCGCAGGACTTGGTAACCCAGACGGAGCTGCCGCATCAGTATGTATTGACTATACCAACGATAACATCTTATACCTTAGCACCGGCGATATAAACTACTATTCCGAAAACTATGGGATATGGAAGAGCACCAATGCCGGAGCAACCTGGACCATCAGCAACAATGGGATAGGTAACAGAATGGCGGTAGAAATTATCATGTCGCCGTCCGACCACAATACGCTTATCGCCGCCACCGACAACGGCATTTGGAAAACCACGAATGCCGGAGCATCGTGGACTGAAAAACTTGACAGCGGCCGGTTTACCGATATGAAATTCAAACCAAATGCGCTTACCTGCACCATTTATGCAGCAAGCTATTCAGACTTTTATGTGTCAAGGGATATGGGCGAAACATGGACATTGATTCCATTGCCTTCGCCCCAGCGTTCACTTCAAGGCGGAGGCAGAATTGGAGTTACCAAAGCCGATACCAACATGGTATTTGTAACCTATGTGGGCAACGACAGCGCCCTGTGCACCCCTGTGCTGAAATCGGACAACAGCGGAATGAATTTTTACGTGGTGAAACCCGCCGACAGTTGCGACCTGAACGGATACGACACAAATAATTACGGACAATATTATCAGGGTAATTACAATTACTGCCTGATTGTGTCTCCGATTGATACCAATACCATTTACATAGGCGCCGAGTCTATATGGAAATCCACCGACGGAGGCGTGCATTGGTCCACAGGCTTCCGCTGGTGGCAGGGTGTGCACACCGATATGCACTATTTCGCCTTCAATCCGCTCAATTCCAGAATACTGTATAATGCCAACGACGGAGGAGTATGGAAAACCACCGACAGCAACAAAACCTGGTACCCGGCCAGCAACGGACTTTCGGCTACCGAGTTCTACCATGCGGCATCAAGCCCGATAAACAAGAATTTTATTGCAGGAGGAACGCAAGATAATGGCGGGCTGTTTTACGATAATATGCAATGGGACACGTTTGTAGGCGGCGACTATACAAGTGAAATAGGAATGAATGAAACAGACAGCACCCTGTTCTATGATTTGAGAGGCGACTACAGCGAGGATTTTATTACAGATTACAACTGGATCAACCTACCACAGCGCGATTCCACTCATTTTCACCTTGCCGCATTTCCGCCGTCTCAAACCAACACCGCTTTCGTTGCCGACTCCGATATTTACAGAACCGTCAACCTGCACGGAAACCCGCCTGTGTGGCAAAAGATATCAGGCTTCAACACTCCTTTGGCCGCAATAGCCTCTTCGCCCGTAAATGCAAATGTGCTGTTTGCAGCAGACTATAACCGTAACTTTTATTACACAAAAAATGCCCTAAGCCCCTCTCCTGTTTGGTCAACATACACAGCCCCCGGTTACACATTCCTTGGAGCCCAGATA
The DNA here is from genome assembly GCA_013044305.1 of Bacteroidia bacterium. Lineage (GTDB taxonomy): Bacteria > Bacteroidota > Bacteroidia > JABEUT01 > JABEUT01 > JABEUT01. The sequence goes on along the minus strand of JABEUT010000009.1, from coordinate 2,110 downwards.
GCCCCGGTGAAAAGCGACAGCAATGTAATTTACATGTCTTGCGGCAATGCGGTGTACAGGTCGAGGAACAGAGGATTATCATGGACCAACGTAACCGCCAATCTTCCGCTGGCAGGCGTTATAGGTATGTTCAACGACTACTATACAAGCAACGACGCAATATATCTTGCCACGCCCGATGCCGTCTGGTACAGGGATACCACCATGAACAGCTGGCTTAATTTTTCCAAGGGATTGCCAAATACGAGCCAGATAACCAATTTGATGCAATATGATGACGGAAGTGCCGGCAGTGTGGTAAGGGTATCCTTTTACGGAAGAGGGATTTGGGAATCACCCACGTACCGCGCCTTGCTCCTGTCCGTGGCGCCTGTAAGCACCGGCGGACAAAGCATAAAAGTATATCCTAACCCAAACAGGGGCACCTTTACCGTGAACATTCAGAACTTCAAAGAAGGTTCTAAAATTGAAATCTTCGACCTGCTCGGGAAGAACGTGTATGCCGCCGTTCTGAAGAATTACAATACAGTAATCAATATGAACGCCCGGGCAAACGGTATTTATATATACCGGATTACAACACAGGGCGGCGACTTTCTGGCCTGCGGCAAATTGGTTGTGGAACAATAAACGGCTCCGGTGATTCTTAAGTTTTTTTAAGGTTTATTTTGCAGCGGAGTATATAGCTGATAGGCGTTCAGCAGGCGAAGCAGCTGTTCCTCAAAGCCCTGCTCGTCGTGCATGCTGATTCGAACAGGTATATAAAATACAGGCAGGCTGCCCAGCTGCTCTACCAGCGCAGGTTGTTGAAGCCTTGTGGAATCTTTTTCGGTTGTAATGATTATTTTGTCGGGATTGCCGATGTTTTTAAATGTGTCGGTAACCTTCATAATATCTACCATGGAGAACCTGTGGTGGTCAGCGAAATTAAAATGGAAAACTTCCTTTGACTTCGATTCGAGATGCTTGCGAAAGTCGTTGGAATTGGCTATGCCGGTGAGCAGCACTACCGAGGTGGTCTTAACTATTTTAGGAATGGAGGAGATAGTTGCATAAACCGGAAGCGGGTTGTCGTAAATATACCCGGAGAAGAAGATGCTTTGATTAATAAGGGGTGCTATTTTTTTTATGGTCATTTTTTTCTCAACATCCGGGAGATTGGCCGGCGTGCGCGTAACCACAATGATGTCGGCTCTCTTGTATCCGCTCCCCGGTTCGCGGAGAGTACCGGCGGGCAAAAGGTGGTCGTTGTAAAAAGGTTTATGGTAATTTGTGAGAAGAATGTTTATGGCAGGCTTTACATAACGATGCTGCATGGCGTCATCGAGCAAAAAAAGGTTGATGTCTTTATCGGCTTCAAGAAGTTTTGCGATGCCTCGGGTTCTTTTTTCATCCACCGCCACATGCACGCTGCCGAACTTCCGTTTTATCTGTACCGGTTCATCTCCTGCCTCTTCGGCTGTAGATTGCGCCGTTACGATACGAAAACCCTTGGTGCTTCTTCCATAGCCGCGGCTTAAGACGGCCGTTTTCGAAGGTGTAAAGTTAAGGTTGCCTTGCCTTTGCGACAGGCGGCCGAACAGCCTTATCAGGTATTCAATGTGAGGGGATTTTCCGGTGCCGCCAACCGACAGGTTGCCTACTGAAATAACCCATAGGGGATAGCTTTTGGAACGCAGTAAGCCAATGTCAAAAAGCAGATTTCGGAAAATCACAGCAAGTCCGTACAGCAGGGCGAATGGATATAAAAGGAGGCGAGGTGAGTGCATTATTCGGGGAAGCCATTTTGTTCATCATTTGATGTTTCCTCTGTATTTATACCTGCAAATGATGCAATTTCATAAATAGTTTCTTTAATTTCAGCATCAATTTCTGTTATGTTAAGATGGTCAGCCAAAGAAATATCAGAGAATTGACTAAAACCATTTGATTGTAACCAACGTTTTATTCCCGGAAGTACAATTTCTTTTGCATCGGTAAAAGAATTTTTTTCACTTTCCCACTTTTCTTTAATAATCGCTTTAGAATTTTTCATTAAGGTAACAGGATCCCATCTCTTTTCTTTCACCTTATTATAATAGTTAAATCCATCCATTAATTTTTCTTCAAT
>JABEUT010000110.1 GCA_013044305.1 Bacteroidia bacterium | reverse complement strand
TTTTTTCTGTACCTCAAAGGTAAACTTTGAGATAAAAATATTTCCCTTTCCCTTTTTTAATCGTTTAGGACGCTATTGATTAAAAACATCTGTTTACAAAGCAAAATATGCCATTACTCCTCTTTGGCACACTATTTGAAAAGAATTAAAATAGATAGCATTAATTCATAGCTCATAACTCATAATTTGTAATGAACCTCAATAATTTCACACTAAAAAGCCAGGAGGCTATAGAAAATGCCCAGCAGTTAGCTCTGGAAAAAGGCAATCCGGCTATTGAATGCGGACATATTTTAAAAGGCATACTTAATGTTGATGCCAACGTTGCCCCATTCATCCTGAAAAAAATGAACGTCAACATTCCCATATTTACCCAGGCCCTTGATAAAATTTTGGAAAGCTACCCTAAAGGAAGTTCAAATGCCGCACAGTATCTGTCTTCCGATGCCAATAAAGCTGTATTAACGGCCACCTCGTATTTAAAGGAATTCAAGGATGAGTATGTATCTATTGAACACCTGTTGCTCGGATTATTGAATTCGGGCGATGTAATTGCGCGGCTGATGAAGGACAACGGCATTACTACCCAGGATATGAGAAAGGCCATTGACGAACTCCGGAAAGGAAAAACAGTGAACAGTCAGAGCCAGGAAAGCCAGTACAACGCCCTGAACAAATATGCCATTGATTTGAATGCAATGGGCTTGAGCGGAAAGCTCGATCCGGTTATCGGGCGCGACGAGGAAATCCGAAGGCTGCTGCAAATACTCTCACGCAGAACCAAAAACAACCCTATCCTGGTAGGCGAGCCGGGCGTGGGCAAAACTGCCATTGTGGAGGGCCTTGCCCAGCGCATGGTAAACGGCGACATACCCGAAAACCTTAAAAACAAGAAAATATTCTCCCTCGATATGTCCTCAATTATTGCCGGCGCAAAATACAAAGGCGAATTTGAAGAAAGACTTAAAGCGCTTGTAAAAGAAGTAACCGACAACGAGGACGTAATACTGTTTATTGACGAAATACACACCCTTGTTGGCGCCGGCGGAGGCGAAGGAGCTATGGATGCGGCAAACATCCTGAAACCGGCTCTATCAAAAGGATTGCTGCGCGCTATCGGCGCCACCACGCTGAACGAATACCAGAAATACTTTGAGAAGGACAAGGCGCTGGAACGCCGTTTTCAGATGATACTGGTGGACGAACCCGATGAACAGGCATCCATATCCATTCTGCGCGGAATAAAGGAAAAGTACGAATCTCATCACAAAGTCAGGATTAAGGACGAAGCCATAGTGGCAGCCGTGGAACTATCCGAGCGCTATATCAGCCAGCGTTTTCTGCCCGACAAGGCCATTGACCTGATTGACGAAGCAGCCGCCAAACTGCGGTTGGAAATAAATTCGGTGCCCGTGGAACTCGATGAGATAGAGAGGAAAATACGTCAGATTGAAATAGAGCGTGAGGCCATCAAACGCGAAAACGACAAGAATAGGCTAAGCGTGCTGAACCACGAAATTTCGGAATTGAGCGACAAGCGTTCCGACCTGATGGCACAATGGAAATCGGAAAAGGAAGTGGTAGATCAGATACACAGTATAAAACAAGCGGTGGAAGAAATGAAACACGAAGCCGACCAGGCCGAACGCGCAAGCGATTTCGGTAAGGTTGCCGAATTAAGGTACGGCAAAATAAAGGAGGCCGAGAGCAAACTCGCCGAACTTGAAAAAAAATGGGATGCAATAAAAGCCAAAGGCTCACAAATGCTCAAGGAAGAAGTTGACCGCGAAGACATAGCAGCCGTGGTAAGCCGCTGGACAGGTATTCCCCTGAAAAGCATGATGCAGACCGAAAGAGAAAAACTCCTCCGCATTGAAGATGAATTGCATAAACGCGTTATCGGGCAGGAAGAAGCGGTGCAGGCCGTTGCCGACGCCATTCGCCGCAGCCGCGCCGGGTTGCAGGACTCCAAAAAGCCGATAGGATCATTTATATTCCTTGGCACCACGGGGGTGGGTAAAACCGAAGTGGCAAGGGCTCTGGCGGAATACCTGTTCAATAGCGAAAACAATATGGTGCGCATTGATATGAGCGAATACCAGGAAAAACACAGCATTTCAAAACTCATTGGCGCCCCTCCGGGATATGTCGGGTTTGAGGAAGGAGGGCAGCTTACCGAGGCCGTAAGGCACAAACCTTACAGCGTGCTGCTGCTCGACGAAATTGAAAAAGCACATTACGATGTCTTCAATCTGCTGCTGCAGGTGCTCGACGACGGCAGGCTTACCGACAGCAAAGGAAGGGTGGTCAACTTCAAAAACACCATAATCATTATGACCTCCAACATTGGTTCAGATATTATTCAGGAAGGGTTTGAGGATATTGAAAAACTGGGCAAGGAAAAGGTATATGAAAGGAGCAAAACAAGGGTGATGGACTTGCTTCGGAAAACCCTTCGCCCGGAATTCCTTAACCGCATAGATGAAATAATCATGTTTTCGCCGCTTAACAAAGATGACATTATATCCATTGTCAACCTTCAGTTCAATGCCGTGGTGGAAAAATTAAAGCATGAAAACATATCTCTTTCGGCTACCGACGAGGCGCTGAACTGGCTCGCTCATTATAATTACGACCAGTCTTATGGCGCAAGACCTATTAAGCGGCTGATTCAAAAACAGGTGCTTAATGAGCTAAGCAAAGAGATACTTGCAGGCAAGATAGCAAGAAACTCACAGATTGTAATGGATGTTTTCGACAACAAAGTGGTGTTCAGAAAACCGATTGACGCCGATAAAAAGAAGACAAAAACAAAATAGTAAGCGCACTTCCAGCCGACCTATACGGCTGATGCCTGAATAATACCTGTACTCACTTGTATCCAGCCCCCTTGCCCTGCAACTGAAAGGTAGTGGTTCAGTTTGTAATATAAACCTTTAACAATATCCCCGCCTTTTAAGGCAGGGTACATATATTAATCCTCTGGATTAAAATAACCCAGCAGCAAACTGACCCGAAACCGGCTGAAACAGTAATTGCCCGGTCTTTAAAAAAAAAGTATTAGCTTTACCATTAAATTGATTGAAATTAAGGAATTTATTCTCCATAATAATCTTTACTCTGAAATACCAACCATTTATGAACAAAAGAACCATGCTTCTATTCGCAAACCTGCTGCTGGCAGGCAGTATTTATGCAACAGGCATACCGGCCTCACTTGCACAAAAGGTTTGTACCAACTTTTATAAACAAAACTCACCAAAAGCAATATCCTCCGTTACGCTTGCCGAAACAAACCTTACCCCGCAGGGAGCTGCTCTTTATTACGTGTTCAACATAAACACAAACGACGGTTTTGTAATTGTATCAGCCGACAACGCCGCAAGCCCCATCATCGGATATGCCACCACGGGGCATTATGAAATGCAGAACTTATCACCCGAATTTGAAAGCTATATGGCTGTGATTGATAAAGAAATTAAAGACATTAAAGCACGCAACCTGCCTGCCACTCCGGCCATTTCAGCCGAATGGAGCGACTATGCCACCGGTACGGCCCACACACGCCTAAGCCACCGCTTCAGAAGCGCGGTGGCGCCATTAAGTAACGTTGTATGGAGCCAGGGCGGCCCCTTCAATGGCATGTGCCCCGGCGGTTGTGTTACAGGTTGCTGTGCAACTTCCATGGCTCAAGTAATGCAATACTGGAAGTATCCGGCTCATGGAATCTTGTCTAATACCTATAACGAAAACACCCCTCAATATGGTCAAAATTACGGTGTATTAAGCCGTAACTTCTATAACGATTATTACAATTGGGCAAATATGCCGGATACCATCAACGCACCTTCCAATTCCGATGTGGCACTGCTTATGCTCGATTGCGGAATCGCCATTGACATGAATTATAACCCGGGCGGAAGCAATGCCCAGGTCATTTGCCCAAATGCGTATTCGAACGCCGGAGCCGATTCGGTTTCCTGCCAGACTGCCTATACCAAGTTTTTCGGCTACAACAGGCATACCATTCAGGGATACTATAAGGGTCAGTTTTCCGATACTGTATGGACCAATATGATGGAAAACGAGCTAAATCACGGGCGTATGATACAATATACCGGCGGAGGCGACATAGGCCACGCCTGGGTATGCGAGGGCTACGACAGCAACAGTTATTTTTACATGAACTGGGGCTGGGGCGGTTCGCCAAACGGTTATTTTTCACTCAAAAACCTGAACCCTTACGGCTACAATTTCGATTCGCTGCAACAGGCCCTCATAGGAATAGAACCTCCTGCTGCCTCTGCACAGTTTATAGCCAATAACATATCGGTTAAGAGCGGCTCCTCCATATATTTCAGCGACAAAAGCCTTACCCCGACTGCAATAACCGCATGGCACTGGCAATTCCCCGGCGGCACACCGGCAACATCTTCCACCCAAAACCCATTGGTAAAATACAATACTCCCGGTATATATAATGTAACGCTGATAGTTACAGCGTCGGGCGGCAGCGATACCCTTACCAGGTATAATTATATTGCCGTGCAGCCTTCCGACTCCCTGCCCATTTTACAAACCTTCAGCGGAAAATTTCCACCCAAAGGCTGGTATGTGAACAACCCGAACGGTTATAATACCTCGTATCAGTCTTATGGCGGTGCATGGCAGCAATACATCCACACGCAGGGCGGCGGATACGGGTTGAATGATACCTGTATGCTCTTTAACAATTTTAATCTGGGTTACCGCGATTATCTGTTGAACGAACCTCCCGGACCAAACCCTATCGGCGGCGAAAATATGCAGATATACACTCCCGCCTATAATTTTACACTGGTAAGCGCCGACTCCCTTTATTTTGATGTGGCATACGCCCCCTACAACTCGCTTTACAGCGATACGCTTGCAATTTATTACTCCCTGGACGGAGGTGTAAGCTGGACCAATATCTATTATAAGGGCGGGGCTGCGCTCGCTACCGCGCCAAGCATATCATCCAACGCAAACGATACACTCGGATTCAAACCTACACCTGCACAGTGGAGAACCGATTATATAACCTTGCCTCCCGCAGTGTTCGGGCAGCAATCGGTAATGTTCTCCTTCGAAAACCGATCTTATTGGGGCGGACAGCTCTATATCGACAACATCCACGTTCCGGCAAGCCCTATACAAGGGGTTCAGAGTGTTGCAGGCAGAGATGAGAATCTGGTGATTTACCCCAACCCCAACAACGGCAGCTTCCAGTTGGCTATAAATTCGCAATTACCTACCAATAGTTCAGTTGCCATATTTAATATGCTGGGGCAGCAGATATATTACTCCGGGCTGGTGGCACCCGTTACCCAAATTTCCATGAACCCTGCATTGGGAGAAGCAGCAACCGGACTTTACCTCTACCGCGTAATGGACGGCAGCGGAAACTTGCTTGGACAAGGGAAATTCGTGATAGCAAAGTAATCTTTGCCCAATCAACCTGTTAAAATATAATTTCACATAAAACCCTTCCTTGTGAACACACCAAAATTATCCCTGTTAATGGCGTTACCATTGGCTTTGTCCTCTTTTACTACCTCAATGCCCCCCTCAAAAATGAAAACCCTATACGACTTTAAGGCCAAGACAATTGATGGCTCCGATTTTGATTTCTCAACCCTGAAAGGCAAAAAAGTGCTTATCGTGAACACTGCATCCCTTTGCGGCTTTACGCCCCAGTATGCCGATCTGGAGAAACTCTATAAGTTATACGGCGGCGCTAATTTCACCATCATCGGCTTTCCTGCAAATAATTTCGGGGCGCAGGAGCCGGGCGCCAATGATTCAATAAAGGCATTCTGTACTAAAAACTACGGAGTAACCTTCCAGATGATGTCGAAGATTTCAGTAAAAGGAGCCGATATTAACCCGCTATATAAGTGGCTTACGGAAAAAAGCGAAAACGGTATGCAAGATGCCCCGGTAATGTGGAATTTTCAAAAATTCATGATTGACGAAAATGGCAACTGGGCAGGAGTGGCAATGAGCAAGGAATCGCCATTAAGCGACCACATCATAAACTGGATAAAGGGGACGAAATAAACCCTATACTGCCACTCATAGTGCAGTACTTTATGGCATACATCCCGCTAAGCGCAGCGCGCCCCGTACCCGCTAAATGAATTAAGAACCCCCGTAAGTTTAATCCCGTCAGAATGAAACTTCCGGGTTGGCTGCTTATTTGATTGTACCAACAAATAAAATCGCCCCAAATTCAAGTATTTTAATG
>JABEUT010000008.1 GCA_013044305.1 Bacteroidia bacterium | reverse complement strand
TATTGTCCCACTAAGCACAGCTTAGCGGGTACGGGGTAATTCTGTTCTCGATTAATGGTTTTTTTCTTTTAAACTTATGAGGCACATTTTAATGACAATTCCGTTACTACTATTTGGCATCCAATCTTTTGGTCAGGATACCAATCAAATAGATATGAATTTAAGGGCGTGTTTAGATTCCTCACAAAATTACACTACCTTAGGAATGATTCATTGCACCTACTGCGCTGAACAATCTTGGGATGCCAAAATGAATAAATATTATAAACTCTTGCAGGGAGTTTTAACCGCGGATGGGAAAGAAAAACTTAAAGAATCTCAGATAAAATGGTTGGCTTACCGAGATGCAGAATTAAGCACTATAAGCACAATCTTTGACCTTCAGGGAACAATGTGGAGTGTCGTTAGGGAAGATGAACGAATGGAATTGGTTAAGCATAGAGCGTTGGAATTAGGGGATTATTATGCTACTTTAACCCAACATTAAGAATTTCAATTTGCCGAATATTATTTCGTCTTTTGACTCTCCAGTGTACCGGATTGCTTAAAATATGCTTTTAATTCTTTAAAGTTCATATCTGCTATTTCCAGAGAAATTTTATCTCTGATTTCACGCATACTTTTAACTGCGTCAAAAGTTTTTTTCCATTTTTTAGATTTTGTTTTCATATCCTACTATATCTTTTGGTGAACGAATTTCAAGGGCTGAATAGCCAAGTTTTATATTTACGGAATTATAACCTCTTATACGATAAATGTTTACAATATGTTTGAAATTCCAACTTACTAAAATATCCACACGATTTACGGTTGCAATGGCAATATGCAAACAATCATCACGACTTGATTTGCCAACAACATTTTCGGCAATATAAGAATCTGCGAGTTGTACTGCATCTTCTGTAATATCAACATATTCAATGCTATCTTTGGGAAGAGAATAAAAATAATCCCGAATTTCCTTTCTGGCTTTGGAAATTTCTTTTACAGTTACTTCGGAAATTACTGCCTTAATTTGTCCGAACTTTATTCTCTCCATTAAAATAGTTGAATGTTCCTCAAACTCAATATCAAAGACACCACCTATTACTGATGTATCTATGTAAAATCGTTGTATCATTTGGCATTTTGTCCGTTTTTTTCGGGCGTCAAAGATACGAAATACGGTCCAAATATGACTCGTTTTTGACCGTATTTACCACTTTTATGGACCGAATAATTGAATTAATCATGTTGATTTTCATCCTTATACGTAAACTACCCTAAAAAGTTGCATAATTCATTATAATTGACCCACGCAGGCGCTAATTTTTAATTAGTGACAGAGCTAACCGGTAATCTTTGATTATCCGAAACCATTACTAAACCTGATGAAAGGATTTAATTACAACTTAAATGGTTATTGTCCCACTAAGCACAGCTTAGCGGGTACAGGGAGGTAAATATATTATCCCACTACCAAAAAAAAATCATTCGTTATCAGAGAATTAATTAAATTTGCACTCTCTATTCAGAAGCGGGTTATGTAATAAGTTGCGAGCGCGCTTTATCCTTCCGTCATTATTTTTAGCATTATACAATAGTAATATGAAGAAAAAACTATTCAGCATTTTATTGCTTTCATTTTATTTTTTTGCAACCGGAGCATTTGCACAATGCACAGGCGGCACTTTGCAGGGTACCATTACCCCCACCACTTCGTGGCAAACGGTGGCCACCAAATCAAACCACTTTTATAAGTTTGGCGCCACTGCTGGCAACGTTTATTACTTCTCTTACTGCTCATGTGTGGGCGGCAGCATGAGTTACTACGCCGAATTATCCATTGACAGCACCGCCGCACTTGCTGTAAACGGCGAATACGGGCAGGTAAGCTACAACAGCGGCTACTGCGGGGGCACTTATAACGCACCCCAGGTGGAATGGAAGTGCATGAAAACCGGAACCTACCGTATACTTACCACCCAGCAATACTGCGATACCACCAGCACACTCTCTGCCACCATGGCATACAAGTACATTACCCCTTCGCTTTGTTATAGCGTGAGCAGCGTTGCATACGCCCCCGACGCCTTTACCGGGACTCTCATCCCAATGGTTTCACAGGATAAAGACGATGGCGTTTCAGGTTATATTACCCTTCCGTTCACATTCTGCTTCAACGGTCAAAGCTATACCAAAATATTTGCAGCAGCCAACGGTTATATCGTATTTAAAAACGGTTGCGATATAATAAAACAGGATACAGGTGTAAACGGCTACACAGCTTCCCCTTTTACCATTCAATATCTGCCCTTCTCCAACAGCACACTTACACAGGTATTGTCGCCCGGAGTAATGGGTCCGTGGCTCGATATATACCCTGCGCCCGCAGGCGGCGGCAATATGTACTACGCAACTTACGGTGTTTCGCCCAACCGCCATTTTACCGTTAGCTGGGATGCAATTGAAATGTTTGACTGCAACGCTAAATTATGCACCTACCAGATACAGCTTTATGAAACCAGTTACAATATAGAGATACAGGCCAAAAAAGTAGATACCTGCCACATTTGGATTCCGCCGGGCGGACAGGGCGCTATGGGATTGCTCGATGAAACAGGCTATGCAGCCCTGGTGCCCCCGGGCAGAAACCTGCAACCCTGGCAGACAAGCAGCGAGGCCTGGAAATTTACCCCCAGCTGCTGCGCCGTGCTCCCCATCCAGCTTGAGTCGTTCACCTGCAGCGCGGCAAACGAGGGCATTACATTGTACTGGAGCAGCGCTACCGAAACAAACAATAAATTGTACACCGTTACACGGTCGTCCGACGGGCTGAACTTTATACCCATAGGCACGGTTGCAGGGGCAGGCAACAGCGAATCGGAAAGGGATTATACCTATACCGACAATCAGCCAATTGCAGGAACCAACTATTACCAATTGGAACAAACCGATTTCGACGGAAACACCACAACTTTAAATACTATTTCCTGTTCCACCCTGTTCATGCCTCCCGGCACCTTACGCCCCAACCCTGCATCGGATGAATGTTCGCTTTCGCTCAACTACTCCGACGAACCCCAAACCGTTACAATAAGCGATGGAACGGGCAGAACGGTCTTTAGCCGCACCTACAGCAATATGAAAGGAAGCCCTGTTCTGCTGAACATATCTGCCTATCAGCAGGGGGTGTATATTGTATCGGTTACATGCCCCAACATGAACCCCATAGTAAAGCGGCTTGTAGTGAAATAAATTTTTACTTGTTCAGGCTCCCCTTTTCACGCTCCCGCTTTCCGACCTCTGCCTCACGGCTTCATAAAGTATTATTCCGGCGCTTACCGACACATTCAGCGAGGCTATTTTTCCGAGCAGGGGTATGCTTACCTGCCTGTCGCATAAATTAAGCAGCCCCGGCGATATGCCTTTGCCTTCGGAGCCGAGAACCAGAACAGTAGGCAGTGTAAAATCGGCGGCAGAATAAGTTTCAGGAGCTTTTTCGGTGCAGGCTATTGCCTGCAGGCCGCCCGTTTTCAGAAAACGGAGCGTATTTTCAAGGCTTTCCTCGCGGCACACGGGCAATATGTTCAGGGCTCCTGACGAAGCCTTCATGGTTTCGGCATTTATCTGCGCCGAGCCTTTGCGCGGTACAATAACGGCATGGGCGCCCGCGCATTCTGCAGTACGGGTAATGGCTCCCAGGTTGCGCACATCGGTTACCTCATCGAGCATTACCAGCAGGGGAGCTGTACCCTGCTCATATAGCGGGGGCAGCAGGTTTTCTACCTTATGGTAAGTAATTTCGGAAACCATTGCAACAACGCCCTGGTGATTTTTCCGCGTGAGCCTGTTCAGCTTTTCCACCGGCGCGTACTGCACGGGTATATCGAGCTTGCGGAGCAGGTGCTGCAAATCTTTGGCAAGGGGCGATGTTAGATGCGATTGGATGATTACCCGTTCGAACTCTTTGCCGCTTTCGGCGGCTTCCATAACGGGGCGTATCCCGAAAATCATTGAACTCATGCCAGCACCTCCCCTGCCCCGCCCCGGCGTATTGCTAACGGAAAACTACCGCTAAGAAAGCAAAAATTGGCTTCAGTCCCGCTCACTTATTATTTTCCTTCTGTTGGTACCCTGTACGGTCCCATTTCAGCATGGCCTGGTACTGCGTGTACTGGTCTGCTGTAAGTATGGCCTTTATTTTTGTGTCGCGGGTGGTGCGTAAACCAGCCTTTTTGCTTTTCAGGGCGGCAGGGTCGGTAATACTGCTTTCCGCATCGGTGCGGCCTTTGGCCCACTCCTGCTCCACTCCCAGTATTTTGGTAAGCTGGTCCTGGGTTAAGCCGCTTATTTTTTCCTGGATATGCTGTGTCTTTTTTGCCGCCAGTTGCTGCGAGGGGTCTGTTGCCGCACTCGACTGGGCCGATGCATTATTTATGCCTAACCCTAAAACAACTGCAATGGCAGCGGATATTAATGCTTTCATAATGTAATTTTAGCTGATTGTGTTATTGTTCCTTCTGCCGTTGTAAAACTTGCCGGCCTAAAGTCCTATGCAAAGATATAATTTCTTATCCAAATAACAGGGCAGAGGTATTTTAATATTGCCTGCGCCCTCTGCCGGAACCATTGGTATTACGAATAGGCCCTCACGTTTTTACCTTCCATGTAATTGATAAAGGAGCGGTTGCAAACCTTGTTGCCTCCGGGCGTGGGGTACTTGCCTGTAAAGTACCAGTCGCCCTTGTGGTTGGGGCAGGCCTCATGGAGTCCTTCCACGGTTTGAAAAATAATTTCAACCTCGGCGCCTATATCCGCGGGTTTGAGCAGCTGGCCTATTTTATCCGAAATCTGTACGGGGCTGAACCTGTCGTAAAGCTTCTTCACCACGTTGCTTATTTCTTCCTTCGGGAGTTTGTCGAGGGCCTTGGCTTCCCTGTACACTTCATCCAGCAGGTTGTCGCCGAAGGATTCTTTGAGCAGCGCCACCACAGCCTGAAAGGCTATCAGGTCGCCCAGTTTTGCCATATCTATACCGTAACAGTCGGGGTAGCGTATCTGGGGAGCCGATGAAACCACTATGATTTTTTTCGGCCCCAGCCTGTCAAGTATTTTCAGTATGCTTTGCTTAAGGGTTGTGCCTCGCACTATGGAGTCGTCGAGAATAACGAGGGTATCCTCACCGGGCCGCAGCACTCCGTAGGTTGTATCGTACACGTGAGCCGTTTTATCGTCGCGGTTCACATCGTTGGTGATAAAGGTGCGAAGCTTGGTATCTTTCAGGGCTATCTTTTCTATGCGCGGATGCAGGGCGAGCAGCTTCTTCAGGGTGCCCGGCGGCAGGCCTTTAGGATTTGCTCCCGCCATTTTCTGCAATTCCTCTTCCTTTACCCCGTCGAGCCAGGTCTCCAGTCCGGCGCACATTCCTTCAAAAGCCACTTCGGCCGTATTGGGTATATATGAGAATACGGTGTTTTCCAAATCTCTGTCTATGGCTTTCAGCACGGGATTAACGAGCAGCCTGCCCAGGGTTTTTCTTTCAAGGTAAATATCGCGGTCGTTGCCCCGCGAAAAATATATCCTCTCGAAGGAGCAAGCCAGTTTTTCGCCCGCCGGGGCCACTTCTTCCTCCGTGCATTCTCCGTTCTTTTTAATGATGAAGGCTTTTCCGGGCCGGAGTTCTTTTATCTTTTCAACGGGTATGTTGAATGTCGTTTGCAGGGCCGGCCTTTCCGAGGCTGCCACCGCTATTTCGTCGTCGTGATAGTAAAATGCAGGGCGGATGCCGTTCGGGTCGCGCAGCACAAAGGCGTCGCCATGGCCCAGCAGACCGGCTAATACGAATCCTCCGTCGAGGTGCTTGCAAGAGTTGTGCAGAACCGATTTCAGGTCGAGGCTGTCGGCAATAAGTTCTGATATTTCGGTGTTGGTGCGTCCCTGCGCCTTATATATCTGAAAGAGCCTTTCGTTCTCCTTGTCGAGGAAATGCGCTATTTTTTCGAGCAGGGTCAGGGTGTCGGCCTTTTCGCCGGGATGCTGCCCGAGTTCAATGAGCAGGGAAAAAAGTTCGTCAACGTTGGTAAGGTTAAAGTTGCCTGCTATGGCCAGTGTTCGTGTAAGCCAGTTGTTCTGGCGCTTAAAGGGGTGGCAGTATTCCAGCCTGTTTTTGCCAAAGGTGCCGTAGCGCAAATGACCGAGCAGCAGCTCGCCCAGAAAGGGCATTTGCGATTTGTACCATTCGGTTTTTTTGTCGCGCCCTGCGGTTGATTTATTTATTTCGGCTATATGCTGGTGTATCTTGGTAAATATGTCCTCTATGCCGTTTGATGCCACGGAGCGGAGGCGGTTCATCACAGGCTTGCCCGGCGGAACGTCGAGTTTTACGGTTACCACCCCTGCCCCGTCCTGCCCTCGGTTGTGCTGCTTTTCCATGAGCAGGTACAGTTTGTTCAGGCCGTAATAGGGGGTGCCGTATTTTTCGCGGTAATAATCGAGCGGTTTAAGTAATCTTATAAGCGCTATTCCGCACTCTTCATGAATCTCATCGCTCATCGGCAGGTTGTGTTACGCTGCAAAGTTAGTAAATTATTTACTTAGCGGGTGCGGCAGGTTTCAGTTTCTCTTTATCCTCTATCTTTGTATCTGCAATGGGAGCGTTTTTTAAAAACAAACGGTCGGGAAATTCCGGCTTCACCTTTACGGCAAATGCGCAGTTTTGGGCAGCTATGGTTTGTTTGCCGCTTTTTTACGGCTGCTACAGTTCGAACCTGGTAAGCGTTCAAAACCTTTCGTCGCAGTACCAGAGCCAGTACCGGTACCTGCATCCCGAATTTTATGTTTACCATGTCAGCGATTCGGTATCGAGGGTATATTACAAAGTAAACCGCAGCGAGCTTCTTTATATACGCCGCAATTCGCCCGACAGCTTTTCGGCCAGGGCAAGTATTAATTGCAGGGTAACCACCTCTTATGAGGCGTCGGTATTGCTCGACAGCGCCACCACCGTTCTTTCATTAGAAAGCCCTTCCAACGGCGACAAAAAATTCAGCTACGGCTCTTTTCCGCTGCGGCTGAACGCCGGCAACGACTACCTGCTTACCATTACCACCACCGACCTGATGAGCCGTAAATCGGATGTTGAGTACGTACCCGTTGACAAATCAACCCCTTTCGGCGAAGATAATTTTCTGGTTACGAAGCAACCCGGGGGCGAAGTTCTGTTTAAAGGCTATTCCGATACGGCATTGCAGCTTAATGTTAAATGCAGCAGGCAAACCAACAGGCTTTTCGTAAATTATTATAAGCGTGATTTTGCACTGGCGGCCCCGCCCTTTTCCGAATACCAGCTTCAGCCTTTCAGGTACAAAGGCGACAGCTCCTTTATCATTTACCCCGATTCCGCCGGAGCCTATCATATACAAATGCCCCCGAAAGGATATTACCATCTGGTTTACGACACATCCACCCATCAGGGATGCACGCTTTTCCGGTTTCCGCCGTACTATCCCACGGTGGGAGTAGCTGCCGAAATGGTTGGCCCGCTGCGCTACATTACCTCGTCGCAGGAGTATTCAAACATCAGCTCGGCCACCGACACGAAGAAGGCGGTGGAAGCCTTCTGGCTGAACCTGGCCAACGGCAGCGAAGACAGGGCACGCGACCTTATCAGGATTTACTATAACCGCGTGGAGGACGCCAACCGTTATTTCACCTCCTACCTGGAAGGATGGAAAACAGACCGCGGAATGATATTCCTTATATTCGGCCCGCCCAGCGTGGTGTACAGGAGCTCCGGTTCCGAGACGTGGACCTATGGCGAGGACAAGAACTTTATGGCCATCTCCTTTACCTTCGAAAAAACAAACAACCCTTTTACATCCAACGACTATTCGCTTCAGCGCCAGGCCCAGTTCCGTAACATCTGGTATAATTCGGTTGACATCTGGAGGCAGGGAAGGGTTTATTGAGCGAAGAGGTAAGGGTGAAAAGTTGAAAGTGTAAGACTTATTATACAGGTCATTTCAAAAATAATTAAGTAAAAACTCTACAATATTCTCTGCAGAAGGGTAAAAAATTAAGAGTTACGAGACAAATTAAAAGCGGAATTTTTAAGACCGCCGTTTAACTTACCAACACAATGGCAGCCGTAAACATGATTAAATTTGAAGATGTGGATTCCAAAATTATGGAACTCCGCCACGAGAAAGTTATTCTTGATAACGATGTCGCAACCCTTTACGGTGTAACTGCTAAAGAAATAAATCAGGCAGTTAAAAACAATCCTGATAAGTTCCCCGAAGGGTACGTATTTGTTCTTTTAAAAGAAGAGAAAGCGGAGGTGGTCAAAAATTTTGACCACCTTGAAAAACTCAAGTTCTCGCCCCAACTTCCAAAAGCATTTACAGAGAAGGGATTGTACATGCTTGCGACTATATTGAAAAGCAAAAGAGCAACACAAACTACCTTAGCTATTATTGAAACCTACGCAAGAATAAAACACCTTTCCAGGAACATCCGTGATCTTTCTGCTGAACATGACAAACAAAAGAAAGAAGCCCTCCTGCATAAAAGCGGAAAAATCATTGCAGAGATTCTTGATGATGATTTGAAAGTAAAAGGAAGCGAGACTACCATTGAATTAAATTTTGCAGTGTTGAAATTCAAACATACAATAAAAAAAGGAAAATAGGAACCGGCTTCAATCCATGAAAAATATGACTTTTATTACCAGTGGACCGCTATGCCGAACCCTATCCCTATGGCTGTCTGGGCAGGGCAGTCCATAATGTTTCCCAATTAATTTTTAAGTTTGCTCCCTGTTACCACGATTCTAATCATCAAATTATTTTTATGAACAAGGATATAATATTCGCTTACATTGAAGAAGAACGCCAGCGCCAGACAAGAGGTATTGAACTAATTGCCTCCGAAAACTTTGTAAGCGACAAAGTATTGCAGGCCATGGGCTCGGTGCTTACCAACAAGTATGCCGAAGGGCTGCCTTTTAAAAGATATTACGGGGGATGCGAAGTGGTGGATAAAGTAGAACAAACGGCTATAGACCGCGCCAAAGAACTTTTCGGCGTGGAATGGGCCAATGTGCAGCCGCATTCAGGGGCACAGGCCAACGCCTCGGTCATGCTCGGCGTGCTCAAGCCGGGCGACAAAATACTTGGCTTCAACCTTTCGCATGGCGGGCACCTTACCCACGGCTCGCCGGTTAACTTTTCCGGCAAGCTATACACGCCATCGTTTTACGGCGTAGAGACGGAAACCGGCATGGTGGACTACGACAAGGTAGCACAAAGGGCCGAAGAAGAAAAACCAAAACTAATTATTTGCGGAGCATCGGCATATTCACGCGATTGGGATTTTAAACGATTCCGCGAAATTGCAGATGCAAATAACTGCCTGCTTATGGCCGATATTGCGCACCCTGCAGGCCTTATAGCCAAAAAACTGCTTAACGACCCGTTTGCCCACTGCCACATAGTAACCACCACCACCCACAAAACCCTTCGCGGGCCAAGGGGCGGTATGATTATGATAGGCAAGGATTTTCCGAACCCCTGGGGGCTTACCACGCCAAAAGGTGAAATAAGGATGATGTCGTCCATACTCGATTCTGCTGTATTCCCCGGCACACAGGGCGGACCGCTCGAGCACGTTATTGCAGCCAAAGCGGTGGCATTCGGCGAAGCCCTGTCTGACAGTTTCCTCGATTACAGTAAACAAATCATTAAAAACGCTCAAGCCATGGCAAAAGCATTTGTGGATAAAGGATATAACATTGTATCCGGGGGAACAGATAACCATTGCATGCTGATTGACCTGCGAAGCAAGAACATTACGGGTAAAGCCGCCGAAAACGCACTGGTGGCCGCCGACATTACAGTGAATAAGAATATGGTTCCCTTCGACGACAAATCGCCAATGGTAACTTCGGGAATACGCGTAGGCACGGCAGCCATAACCACACGCGGAATAACTGAAAAGGAAATACCCCTTATTGCGGAGCTGATAGACGAGGTGGTTACGCACCCCAATGATGCATCGGTAATTGCTAAGGTTAAGGGTAAGGTAAATACCCTTATGAAGGATTATGAACTCTTCGGCTGGAATGAATAACCGTAAGCAGCAGTAAAAAAAATTGCCGCAATCGGAGATTTGCGGCAATTAGCACGGTAGCGGTGCAATAGACCGGTTTTTTCTCATTCCTGTTTTATTTATCATTCATTGCCACCACTTTAGGCGATGGGCTTGCCTTGTCAATAATTACGAGCAGCACGCCTCTTTCGTTTCTTTTTTCACCTGCAAGGGCATCGCAGGCATCGGCTTTTTTGCGAAGTTCCGCGGCAAGGCCTGGCGTAGTTGCTTTTGCCGCCTGGTCACGAAGGCCCGCAGCCCGCTCCGACATCTGGTCGGCATACAGGTTGAGCAGGTCGGCCACATGGTTCATTTGCGAAACCCAGTTGCTTGTGTACTGCTGTCCGGCGGCAGCGCCCGGCTGTGCTGCATTCTGGCCGTGGGTTACACGGGCGATGGTAAAGAAGGCAATAAGAAACAGGATAATGAACAACTTTATCCTGATAGCCTCTTTCCGGTTGGAATAAATAGTAGTTTTCATGGCATTCTCCTTAGGTTGGTTAGGTTATATGCTTAACTAAACGAGGCCTGATAAAAAAGGTTTCATAAAGTTAGCAACAGCACTGTTAATGCCCTGTAAATAAAGGAATAAACCAATGGCATGGGTTAGTTGCCATTGCATTGGTTACTGTTTAGATTAACCATTACAGGCATTTTGCGCCTCTGCCGCCCTATCGTGAAGCGGCCTCATGCCCCCCCCAGCCTGCGCCGCTTACTGGCCCTGCTGCATGGGCTGCAGGATGCCGCTCTTTTGCAGTATCTCCAGCTTTGATGAAAAGTCTTTGCCCAGCTTTGTCTGGTTGTAGTGCTGTGCAAAGTAAGCGAGCCTTTCGAGTATATCCTGCATGCTCTCCATATCGCGGCTGTAGTAGTTCTGCGCATTCTGGTCGAGGGTATGGTAATACTTCAGTTTATAGTCGAAGTCGCTGAACAGTTCGCTTGCCAGCGGGTTTGCCCTTGCCGTATCGCCTGCCTGGTAGTAATCGTTCACTATCATAAAAGTATAATAGTCGTTAGGGCAGGTGGTAACGGGTATGGAGTCGGTAACCAGGTTCAGTATCTTAATGGCGGAATCCTTTTTGTTTTCCCTGATGAGCGCCTGTGAAAGGAGTGCGCCCTGCACTTTCAGGTCGCCGCCAATAGTTGAACGGAATACGGCATCCATATAAATGCCTTTCGACATATTGCCCCAGTTGAACTTGTGCATCATATTGTCATACATCAGGGAAGTGTTGATACGCATGCCTTCCATATACCTTACGCTGCCTCCTTTAATGGGCACCAGGCGGTAGGCCATTCCTTCGAGCTGCATGTACTGGTCAAGGCCCAGGTACGACGACATAGGGAGCGACACTGCAAAATAAATGGGGCGTTTCCAGTTGTTGTGGGCAATGCAGTCGAGCACCATGTATTCGGAGCGGGAGATGATGCTGCCGGGCATATTAAAGTCAATCACCGCAGGAATGCTGTCTTGCAGCGATGCCGGTATGGCTCCGCTTTCTATTACGTTCTGTTTATTCACTTTAAGCTCCAGCCTTCTGGTGGGGAAATAATTTACGGTCCGCCCGTCCATCAGTTGAAGCTGGTCGTTTCTGTCGTCGCTTTTAATAAAGTCTATTATCTCATTCAGGTCGGTGTACCCTTTCAGGCCGCGGTCGTACACCTGCAGGTAATCTCTTACGCCATCTTTGTACTGTTCATGCGTAAGTGAAAAGGGCAGCCGGTCGCTCTTGTATTGTTTTCTGTTCATCATATCCACATACCAGGCCATGCCGAGGAGTTCAAGGTTGCACACGCGCACGTCGGTGCGTATTCCTTCCACCTCCTGGGCGTACCACAGGGGGAAGGTGTCGTTATCGCCGTTGGTAAAGAGGATGGCGTTGGGCGCGCAGGACTCTAAATAGTTTATGGCCGTAGCACGGGTAACGTAGTGGCCGTTTCGGTTGTGGCTGGGCAGTTCGGCGCGGCACATGACCACAGGAACAACCAGTCCGATTGCGGTAGCGGCAAAAGCGGCCGCTTTCGGGCTCACCTGTCCTTTAAGGATGCGGTTGGAGATAAGTGCGTAAAGGCCGAGCACACCCATGCCTATCCAGATGGCAAATGCGTAAAAGGATATTACATAGGAGTAAAACCGTTCCCTGGGCTGGTAGGGGTGCTGGTTCAGGTACAGAACTATGGCCAAGCCTGCAAAGAAGAAGAACACGCCTACGGTAAGCCATGCGCCGCGGTCTTTGCGGTATTGGTATATGGAGCCCAGCAAGCCGAGCAGTAGCGGCAATGCGTACATGGGGGTGCGGGCTTTGTTTTTTGACAGTTCGGGCGGCATATTGTCCTGCGGGGGGCCTATCATGGCGTCGACAAAGGGTATTCCGGTAATCC
>JABEUT010000109.1 GCA_013044305.1 Bacteroidia bacterium | reverse complement strand
GTTTTTACCCTCGGTCGAAAACAGCTTGCGCCAACTTAAATCGGATTATGTTGACCTGCTTTTGCTGCACTGGCCCTCCGATGACCATGCCAACGATACTGCCATCGAACTTCTGCAGGTGTGCCATGAAAAGAAATTTACAAGACTGATGGGAGTAAGTAATTTCAACATGGAGCAATTGAAAAAGGCGCAACGGAAAATACCTGTCTTTTGCAACCAGATAGAGTACCATCCCTTTATTGACCAGCATAAAATAGTAAAATATTTACAGGATAACGACATGCTTATTACGGCATACACCCCGCTTGCAAGGGGCAGGGTTGGCAGTGATTCCACCATTGTGTCAATAGCAAAAAAGTACGGCAGGACTCCAGCGCAGGTTACCCTGCAATGGCTGCTGCGGCAGAAGAATGTTTCACCCATACCTAAAGCCGGTAACGAAACTCACCTGAAGGAAAATTTAGAGGCTTTGAACTTTGAAATAAGTAACGAGGACGCAGAGGCAATCGCTAAGATTAAGAGTTAAGGAGGTCCTCCATCCCGAAAACCCCGTGTTTGCCTTTAATCCATTCAGCAGCCCTTACCGCTCCTTCGGCAAAGCCCTTGCGGCTGAAGGCCTGATGCGTTATTTTAATTTCATCGGCGGCGGAGGTGTAGCTTATGCTGTGTGTGCCGGGTACTTCATCCTCACGTATGGCTGTAATAGGTAGGTCGCCGGGCCGGGCATCCTGTTTCAGAGCCCATTTATTCAGCCCCCCGTGCGCGGCAATAAGCTGTTCGGCAAGGGTAATGGCGGTTCCGCTCGGGGCGTCTTTTTTATGAATGTGGTGTATCTCCTCCATGGAGGGCAGATAGCCGGAATACGGTTTCATCAAATCTGCAAGAAAGGTATTGAGACGGAAGAAAAGGTTAACGCCTATGCTGTAGTTGGATGCATAGAACAGCGCCTGTTTGCGCTCCATGCACAGCTTGCTGATCTCCTCAAATTGAGCCAGCCAGCCCGTTGTGCCGCAAACCACCGGCAAGGAGGCATCGAAACATTTTTTTATGTTTTCCACTGCTGTTTGCGGGGTCGAAAATTCGATGGCTACATCGGCTTTTTTCAGGTTTCCGCTTGTGAAATCGGCTATGTTGCCGGCATCTAATTTCAGAACAATCTCATGGCTGCGTTCAAGGGCTACCTTTTCTATCTCCCTGCCCATTTTGCCATAGCCTATCAGAGCAATCTTCATAATTTAATGTTTGCCGCCAAATATACGATTATGGGGGAAGAGTGTTTATACAGCCCCTCGCAGTCTTAGTCCATTTAAGGCAGCCTCAAGGGTTTCTTTCCTGTTCACTTTGCCGTTGGGCGTTTCTGCGAAACTGCCTGTATATATATATTCTTTGGGTGCGGCATACCTGCCCGATAATTTTGCAATAGCCTGTTTTTGCTCCCCGCTTATCTCCGGCTCCCGGCCCTCCACAATCATTACCGTCTTTTGTCCGAGAGTTTCATCGGGCAGGGCGGCAATAAAAAACCTGCGGTTGGGCAGCAGGTGAGCGAGCGAGGCTTCCAGCTGTTCGGGATAAATTTTTACGCCCCCGCTGTTTATAACATTATCATACCTTCCGAGCCATTGAAAGTATCCCTCCTTTTTGATAGCGATTACATCGTTGGTAACAATAGGTCCGGCGGCAATATGCGGTGCCGAAACCACCATGCAGTCGCGGCTGTCCCTGCTTATGCTCACGCCATTCAGAAGTTCATACAAATCACTTCTGCCTTCGCCCGATATTCTCCGCAATGCAATGTGGCTAAGTGTTTCGGTCATTGCAAATGTTGAATAGATGCGGTTAGGGAACGAGGCGAGGGTGTCTTCCAGCGAAGGTGGCAGGGCGGCGCCGCCGATGATTACGTTGGTTATGGATCTGAACTTTTCGAGCGTGGAAGGCTCACTTATCGCCTGTTTCACCTGTAGCGGCACCATAGCCGCAAAGTCTATGCTATCGGCAAGGCCCGTGAGCGGGTTGCCCGAAGGCGGTACGGTAACCAGATTCGCACCGCTTGTAAAGGCGCGCACCACCATCATTTTGCCAGCTATGTATTTTGCCGGAAGACAAAGCAGCAGATTCATGTTTTCAGTTATGCCGAGAAAACTGCAGGTCATGCGCGCACTCTCCGTTGCCTGTTGTTTGCCGAAGGAAAGGCGCTTGGGAGCCCCTGTGGAACCGGAGGTAACCGCGTCTATAACCGGCGAAGGTGAGAGCCATTCGTATATGAATGAATACAAGGTTGATTCGTCTTCATTGTTTGCAGCCTCTTTAATTTTACGGCTGCACACCTGGAGCAATTCTGCACGCAGGTATTTTTTGCCGTTCAGGCTGAATAATTCCGGATCCATGGGTTCAGTTCAGGTTCTTAGGCTCGAGGAGTGAGGTGTCCCAGTCACCGGTCTTATACCAGAGTTTGGCGTCCTTCACCACGAGCGGTGAAAGAATATTGTTGGTATAGAGTTGTCCGGTTCCGAGACCCTGATACTGCTTGTTGTTGAGTGTATAGGTCCATTGCGAAATAGCATTCAGCCCGATGTTCGATTCGAGGGCGGAGGTAACCCACCAGCCTATGTTATTGGCGTCGGCTATCTGTATCCATTCCCTGGTGGCTTCAAAGCCGCCCAGCAAGGAGGGTTTAAATATCAGGTAGCTCGGTTTAATATAGGTGGCGAGCATACTTTTGTCCCTGTAAGGGTGTATGCCTATCAACTCCTCGTCAAGAGCGATAGGTACGGGTGAATTCTTGCACAGGTATGCCATGGCGCTCCATTGTCCCTGCCGTATGGGCTGTTCTATGGAATGAATATGAAATTCCGATAACAGTTCCATCTTTTTCAATGCCTCGGCGGTTTTGAATGCCCCGTTGGCGTCAAGCCTTATTTCGAGCTTATCGGGCGGATACAATTTCCTTATTTCGCCCAGCAGTTTTAATTCATCCTCGAAAAGGTTATTCCCCACCTTCAGTTTGATACATTTGAAGCCCGCTTGGAACTTATCCTGCAATTGCTGTTTCATTTTTGCCGCATCGGCCATCCATACCAGTCCGTTAATCGGTATTCCCGCTTTACCTTCGGTGAACGATGAAGGGAAGAGAATTTTTTTGCCCTTATGTTCCAGGTCGAGCACGGCGGTTTCTATTCCGAAGCTGATGGATGGCCAGGCTTCCAGTTCTTTATGCGGGTTGAAAACGTATGCGTTGATGTCCTTGCAAACCTCTTTAAGCTTGTCTTCGTAATGCACCCTGTCGTCGTTGCTTAAGCCTTTGAGCACGTTGCATTCTCCAATGCCTGTTCTGCGCCTGTTTTCACCTTCCTCCAGCGTTATAAAATAGGTGTCCTTTTCCACCATCACCCCCCGCGACGTACCCGAAGGTTCCTTGAACTTTAAGGTGTGCTTTATATATTTTGCTTTAAACATAATTCAGTTTTTTTAAGGGTTAAACATTCCTTAAATTTATTCCTGCTTTCAACCGGCCCCTGCCAGCACACCGGCGCCGAAACCAATTACGAGAATTACGGTTGCAATGGCCAGCTGCTTTAAATACCTGTCCATATTGCCGGGCTCTTCGGTTGCAATATTTTTAATATTCAGCAAAAGCAGGGGCGAAGCAATAAGGAAGAGCCAGAGAAAAGGAAATTCGTAATGAAGAAACGCATAGAGCGATACGGCGCCTGCTGCAACAGCAATAAGGCCGATATGGTAAAGCCTTGCTTTAGCCAGCCCTATGCGTACCACGAGTGTCTTTTTTCCGGCCTCCCTGTCGTTGAGGTGGTCGCGCATGTTGTTAATGTTAAGCACCCCGCAGCTTAGTAAGCCTATGGCGGCGGCGGGCAGCAGCATATCGGGTTTCAGGGCGTGGGCGTAGAGGTAAAAGGTGCCGGCAACAGCCACCGGTCCGAAAAAGAAAAAAACGGATATATCGCCGAGCCCTGCGTAGCCATAAGGTTTTTTACCTACCGTATATTTTATTGCCGCCGCTATGCAAAGCAGTCCGAGTATAAGGAATGAAATGAGCAACCCGGTATCGCCTTTGGCGGCAATGTGCAGGAGTGTAAATCCCGAAAGCAATGCAAGCAGGGTGGTTGCTATAATGGCGTTGCGCATTTCGGGCAGGCTTATGTCGCCGCTTTGCAGGCCCCTGTCAGGTCCAATTCTTCCGGCGCCGTCGGCGCCGTGTTTTGCATCGCCATAATCGTTGGCAAGGTTCGACAGCACCTGTAAGAGAATTGCTGTTATTGAGGCGAGTATAAAGACTGTTAATTTAAAAACCCTGTACTCCGCCGCAAGAAAGCTGCCCATGCCTATACCCGATAATGCAAGGGGAAGGGTTCGAAGGCGGAGCGAACTTATCCAGGCGCGGGTTTTATTCATTTTGTTTACAATTTTTTGCCGGTTTTAATTCTATTGCCGTATTTACTGTTTATTATGGGAATTTTGGAAATTTACTAAAGTCGGGTTTGCGTTTTTCTATAAAGGCATCCCTTCCTTCTTTGGCTTCTTCCGACAGGTAGTAGAGCAGGGTTGCATTTCCTGCAAACTCCTGCAATCCGGCCTGCCCGTCGAGTTCGGCATTGAACGATGTTTTGAGCATACGAAGGGCGAGCGGGCTTTTCTCCATAATTTTTTCGCACCATTCCACTGTTGTGTCTTCCAGCATGTCCAATGGCACCACCTTGTTCACCAGTCCCATGTCGAGCGCCTGCTGTGCGTCGTACTGATCGCACAGGTACCATATTTCCCGCGCTTTCTTCTGACCTACGACCCTTGCCAGATAAGATGCGCCGAAGCCTCCGTCGAAGCTGCCGACCTTGGGTCCGGTTTGTCCGAACCGGGCGTTTTCGGCGGCTATGGTAAGGTCGCATACCACATGCAGCACGTGCCCGCCTCCTATAGCCCATCCCGCCACCATGGCTATTACCGGCTTGGGTATGGAGCGTATTTGCCTTTGCAGGTCGAGCACGTTAAGCCGCGGAACGGAGTCTTTGCCCACATATCCTCCGTGGCCCCGCACCGACTGGTCGCCGCCCGAACAAAATGCTTTTCCGCCTTCACCCGTAAGTATTATTACGCCTATGTCGGTTCTTTCCCTGCACACGTTCATGGCATCAATCATCTCGTTTACGGTAAGCGGGGTAAAGGCATTATGCCTGTCAGGGCGGTTAATGCTTATTTTGGCAATACCGGAATGTTTTGTAAATAGTATTTCTTCGTATTTTTTAACGGTGTCCCATTTTCTCTTCATGGCAATATATTCAGTGTGGTTGTTTCAAGGGCAAATTTAATATAAATGATGCCATTATTAAATGATATTTCTTTGCCTGTGTAAATGAGAATTGACAGTTGCACACCTGCCTCTGAACCTTCGGTAAGTAATGCGGTTACAAAAGACTGTTCCTGGTTACAGTTGTTTCTTTTTCAGGAAGCTGAAATAGCGGAGCAATACCTCCGCATTGGTTAGCCTTGGAGTAAATATTTCAAGAACTTTAGGTTTACCCGATGATACCTGCTTGCCTCCCGATGATTCATACAGGAAGCTTAACCCTTCCCTTAGCGATTCTTCATCGCAGGCGCTGCAATAGGAAACCCCGAAAGCCTTTACAAAGGGCTCCAGTTTTGTGAAATGGGCGGCTTCAAAATAGTTTTCCAGCAGCGGGGTGCTTTTTGAATCAATGATGCGGAAGATGCCGCCGCCGCCGTTGTTAATTGCTATTATGCGCAGGTTGGGCGGTAGTTTTTTATTCCATAATGCATTCAGGTCGTACATAAATCCCAAATCCCCGACAATGAGGGTGGTCAGCTTACCGGATGCGAACGCGGCTCCTGCCGCGGTGCTCATGGTGCCGTCCATACCGCTCACCCC
>JABEUT010000108.1 GCA_013044305.1 Bacteroidia bacterium | reverse complement strand
GGGCTGCATACCAGGTTTTGAAAAGGTAAGCCGCGCTTAAAGTATCAGTTCCTATTCAGTTTTTTAGATGCGTCCAGCGTTATCAGGGAGTCTAAGGTAATGCCCATCTGCTGTGCCTCCTTTTCGAGGCGCGATACCAGAGGCTTGTCCTCCCTTATTGCCTTCTTCTGCATGTTCAGCGCATACTTTTGTTTACGTTCTGCGTAAAATTTTACCGGGTCGGTATAGAGCAGGTAGGCATCGTCAATAAATCCGTCGCCGAGGGTTTTCAGATTCACCTCATTGCACATCAGCAATATGCCCTTATACTTCATTATCTCCTGCTTCAGGTCAAGCTGCCATACCTCCGGGTTATTGGGGTCTTCGGGAATAATGCTGTTGTAATAATACCACTGCTCCCCGTTGCCGAAGGCTTTTTCCATGGCGCCCAGGTAAAAGAAGCACCTGAAATAACTATCGCCAATGCCAAGTACTTTTTCGGGTGTAAAGCCGGGGCCTTCGTCATAAGCCATTTGTGCAGGATAGGCAAGCACGTTTCCTTTGGGAACATCGAGCGGCATCCTTCTGAATATATCGGCGTCTCGCACAAAAGCGGTATCTCGCAACTGAATGTCGCCGAAGTGGAAGTGGGGCAGGCGCACACCCATAAGCTTTTCCATGCTTTTTATCGTGGTATCCACGGCTACGCATTCGCCGTAATAGCTCCAGTGCGAACCGTATCGTGAAAACAGCGGGTATTGGGGCTGACGGGATTTCAGTATTTTAAAATAGCTTACAAAGTCAATGAAGTTTACACCCTGTTCTTCGCAATCTTTTACATAGCTCTGGTAATTGGTGGTCTTTCTCTCTGTTTCCAATACGTAATCGGGCAGCATTTCGGAATAGGTGGTGCTTTTTACCGGCGCAAACAACACGAGCAGTTGTATTCCCAGCTTTTTCAAGGTATCCTGAACGAATTTGGCTTTCCGCACCTCATCCTGAACGGTCTTGTCTCCGTAATAGTCGTCGCCGAAGGCGGCTTTGGTTCTGTCCTCAATGAATATATAATTCTCTTTCCCCGCATAAAATCCCTCCACATTCACCTTATCAAACAGGCTGAATTCATACTCGTTCTTCATCTTTTTCAGGCCGGCAATAAATGGTTTTTTCAGCAGGCCGTCTTCAAATGCCTCCTGATAGGTTCCATCAAAAAAGGATGATTTTATTTCTTCCTGCTGCGGGGCTTTGCTTGTTGCCACCCTAAGAAATATAAAGGCGAGGAACAGGCTTATAGCGTACCACAAAGCCTTGTTGAGTATGCTGTCGTTTGCCTGTACAGCGGAGGCAGTGCGGCTCTTTGTGGCCGTTTTTTGAGGGCCCTTGTTCTGTATTTTTTTATTGCCGGTGCCGCTCATGTCAAAACTTAAAGTAAATGAAAGGATTGAACTGGCCGTTGCTTAAACTTATCAGGCAGATGTAATACGCCGCCATGCCCAGTATGCCATAGAGCAGCATTTCTTTTTTACCCAGCATCCCGCCAAAGATGCGTTCCTGGTACTTGTTAATCGTTCCGTTCAGGGTGCAGAAGGAGAACAACAGGGCGACAATAAGTATAAAGAAGAACTCCGCATTATATACGAATACATAGCGGTGGCTGAAATCGAAGGAGAACATTTTGCCTGTGAACAGGAGTGCGGCATGCACATTGCGCTGCCTGAAAAACACCCATCCAACCACCACCACCACAAAAGTATAGATCCAGCCCAGGTACGACACCATGCCGGAGGGCGCTTTCTTACGTATAGTTAGCCTTTCCAGAACAAGGAACACACCATAGTATGCGCCCCACAGCACAAAGTTCCAGCCTGCACCGTGCCACAAACCCGACAACAGAAAAACAATAAACAGGTTCATCAGCACGCGACCTTTGCTTGCGCGGTTGCCTCCAAGGGGTATGTACAGGTAGTTCTTCATCCAGTTGCCGAGGGTAATATGCCACCTGCGCCAGAATTCGGTAATGCTCTTTGAGGTATAAGGGCTGTTGAAGTTTTCAGGCAGGGTAAAACCGAGCATCTTCGAAATGCCTATGGCCATGTCGGAATAGCCCGAAAAATCGAAATAAATCTGTATGGTGTAAGCCAGGGCGCCTACCCAGGCTATGGTTGTTGTCAGGTGGCTGCTCTCCGTTGCAAATACCGCGTCGGCCTGTTGCGCCGCCACATTGGCAATAAGCACTTTTTTGCTCAAGCCGATGCAAAAGCGTATGAATCCTTTTATACGGTTGTCGAAATTATCAAACTTAATATGCGACTGAAGCTGGTCGGCAATTTCGTGGTAGCGCACAATGGGTCCCGCAATAAGTTTCGGGAAAAAGATGATGTACATCTGGTACTCCCAGAATTTGTTAAGCGGGGCGTGCACCCTCCGGTAAACATCTACCGAATAGGTGATGCTTTCAAACGTAAAAAATGAAATCCCTATTGGTAGAAGTATGCGGGCCATGGGGGCAATGTTTATATGGACTAAACCAAAAAGCCAGTCCACATTATCCATAAAAAAATTGGCATACTTGAAATAGCATAGCAGCCCAACATTCATCAGAACGGGGAACAGCAGAAAGAGCTTTCTTTTCCTGCCGTCCTCGTAAGAGTCCATCTTTTTCACCAGATAAAAATCTATGATGGTGGTAAAGAAGATGATGAACACAAACTTAGGCGCACCCCAGGCGTAAAAGATAAAACTGGCTGCCTGAAAATAAAAATGCTTTACCGCAATCCTCCTGGGCAGGATGAAATACCCCAGCAGGAAGAGAGGCAGGAAAACGGTAAGAAACAAAATGCTGCTAAAAACCACGTAGCTTGAATAATTTATTACAAATGGGCGCCTGTTCTGATTCCGCCCTCAAAATTAAATTCTTATTGCATATAAACGCAAATTGTTGTTTTTGGGCATTGGGCCGATGGAAATATAAACCCTGTAAGGGTTGAATAACAATAGCCCCGCCTTTTAAGGCGGGGTAAATATATTATCC
>JABEUT010000107.1 GCA_013044305.1 Bacteroidia bacterium | reverse complement strand
GCAGCCTTCCTTTTCAATATGGGGAGACAGTTGCTGCCAGAAGGCTTTTGCGATGTTTTCGGCGCTGGGCAATATGCCGTTCATAAAAGGCACGTCGAGGTTCAGGTTTTTATGGTCCACCTGCTCCGTTATATGCCTCCTGATAAGCTGACTTAACCTTTTAAGGTTCATCACAAACCCTGTTTCGGGGTTTGGCTTGCCTTTTACCGTAACATACAGAATGTAGTTATGCCCATGCCAGTTGGGGTTGGCGCAGGCTCCGAATACTTCAAGGTTCTTTTCGTCGCTCCATTCGGGCTTAAACAGCTTATGGGCGGCATTAAAATTTTCGCGTCGGGTAATGTTCATGGTTCGGGTGTTGGACCGTAAAGGATTAATTTTTATCAATTGCTCTTTTCAGCATCTTCGGCAACAAAAGCTTCCTGCAGCTTAATGGGGTTCTTTACGGCTTCGGCAAGCAGGGCATGATCAAGTACCTGTTCCATGCTATCCAAATATTCAAATTTTAGGTCTTTCAGGTACTTCGGACTTATTTCCTCCACGTCCCTTTTGTTGGAAGCAGGAAGAATGATCTCTTTAATGCCGGCACGCTTGGCGGCAAGAATCTTTTCCTTGATGCCGCCCACAGGCAATACCGCACCGCGCAGGGTTATTTCCCCGGTCATGGCGAGATGCTTGCGTACCTTGCGCTGCGTGAATGCGGAGGCCAGGGCTGTAAGCATGGATACTCCCGCCGATGGACCATCCTTAGGAGTGGCTCCTTCGGGCACGTGGATGTGCACATTCCATCTTTCAAAAGCCTTGTACGATATTCCAAGTTTGTCTGCATGGGCCTTCAGGTATTCCATTGCCAGGGTAGCCGATTCCTTCATTACATCGCCAAGGTTGCCTGTAATGGTAAGAGCGCCTTTACCACGGCTAAGGCTTGCCTCTATGAACAGAATGTCGCCGCCTGCCGGAGTCCATGCCAGGCCGGTAACCACTCCTGCCACGTCGTTGCCCTTGTATCGCTCCTTGGGATGCGCGGGCGACAGTATCTTATCCAGTTCCTCCCTTTGTATCTCTACGTTGTAAGCTTCGCCCATAGCAATGCTTTTGGCGGCATATCGTATTATCTGGGCTATCTTTTTCTCCAGACTGCGGACTCCCGATTCCCTCGTATAATCTTCAATAACGGCTTCAATAAGTTTGGGCGAAAGAGTTATCTGCTCCTTTGTTACACCGTGTTCCTTGAGCTGTTTGGGAATGAGGTGGCGTTTTGCAATTTCGATTTTTTCCTCAACCGTGTAGCCCGATATTTCAATCACCTCCATGCGGTCGAGCAGCGCGGGTTGCACCGTTCCCAGGTTATTGGCGGTGGCTATAAATAGTACTTTGGAGAGGTCGTAATCGAGTTCTATGAAATTATCGTGGAACTCTTTGTTCTGTTCCGGGTCGAGTACTTCCAGCAGCGCAGATGAAGGGTCACCGTGGAAGTCGGCGCCAAGTTTATCGATCTCGTCGAGAACGAAAACAGGGTTCGATGACTTTGCTTTTTTTAGACTTTGTATGATACGCCCGGGCAAGGCTCCGATATAGGTTTTGCGGTGACCGCGTATTTCGGCTTCGTCGTGTAAACCGCCCAGCGATATACGCACATATTTCCTTCCCAGCGCCGCGGCTATGGATTT
Source organism: Bacteroidia bacterium (assembly GCA_013044305.1). Classification (GTDB taxonomy): domain Bacteria; phylum Bacteroidota; class Bacteroidia; order JABEUT01; family JABEUT01; genus JABEUT01. The sequence goes on along the minus strand of JABEUT010000107.1, from coordinate 1,459 downwards.
GCCGAGCGATGTTTTGCCCACGCCCGGCGGGCCGGCAAGGCATAGTATGGGCGCTTTCATGTCGCCTTTAAGCTTAATAACTGCAAGGTATTCCAATATGCGCCTTTTTATTTTTTCGAGGCCGAAGTGGTCGCGGTTAAGTATCCGCTCCGCCCGTTTCAGGTCAAAATTGTCGGTGGTGAATTCGTTCCACGGGAGTTCGAGCAGCAGTTCAAGATAGTTACTCTGTACGGAATATTCTGCTGCATTGGGATTCATCCGTTCCAGCTTTTTCAGTTCCTTCTCGAACGCTTCCTTTATGGGTTTGTCCCATTTCTTCGCTTTGGCTTTATCCCTGTATTCCTTTAATTGCTGGTCGAAGGTGTCGCCCCCAAGTTCTTCCTGTATGGTTTTGAGCTGCTGGTGCAGGAAGTAATCTCTTTGCTGCTTGTCTATATCTTCCTTTACCTTGGATTGTATCTGGTTCTTCAATTTCAGCATTTGCAGTTCCTTGTGGAGCAGCCCGAGCAGCGTGGTGGTGCGCACTTTCAGGTCGGGTATTTCAAGTATCTTCTGCTTGTCGGCTACGCTGGCATTCATGTTCGACGACACGAAATTGATAAGGAACGAATTGCTTTCGATATTGCGAATTGCAAAGCCTGTTTCGGCCGGTATCTGCGGCGACTGTTTAATTATTTGCAGGGCCTGGTCTTTGAGCGATGAAACCATGGCTTCAAATTCCCTGTCGTCCTCCTTAGGGTGTATTTCCTCAAAAGCATTCACCTTGGCTTTCAGATAAGGCTCCTTTTGAATCAGTTCGCCAATGCGGAAACGTCTTTTGCCTTGAATAATGGCGGTGGTGCTGCCGTCGGGCATCTTAAGCGTTTTCAGTATAAAAGCTATGGTGCCTACCTCGTGTATTTCATCTATTCCTGGGTCTTCCACAGAATCGTTCTTCTGGGCTATCACCCCTATGGTTTTGGTGCCCTGGTAGGCGTCTTTTATAAGGGTTATGCTCTTTTCCCTGCCTACCGTAATGGGTATTACCACCCCCGGGAACAGCACGGTGTTGCGTAAGGGCAGTATAGGTATTTCATCCGGTATCTTCTCCTGGTTTATCTTCTTTTCCTCCTCGTGTGTGAGCAGGGGTATGAATTCCGGGTCGTCGTTCACCCTTTCAACGCGTATGATATGTTCGGGCAGGTTATTATCTGATTGGTCGCTCATGCAGGTTGGTATAATGGCGGTAAAAACCGGTTTTATTGTCAATAATTTAATTTAGTACAGCAAATATTGTGCCAAAATATCAATAATGTCAGAACGGCAGCATTTATTGAGGTAAATAAGAGGCAAAGACAGGCACCTGGTATATTAGGCGACTACAGAATAAGTAGTGATATTTCGAGTTAGTCAAATATATGTGTAGCTTTGTCTTAGCCCTTCAATAATAACGGAGGCAGCAATGATTAATTATAAACAG
>JABEUT010000106.1 GCA_013044305.1 Bacteroidia bacterium | reverse complement strand
GGAAAAAAATATGCGTTCACTGTGCAAAAGTGTGCAATGGGGTACAAGGAGTGGAAAAAAATATGCGTTCACTGTGCAAAAGTGTGCAATGGTTCCCCTTCTGGAGAGTTAGAGTGGGGCGGCGAAATCCTCGGCCAGCCGGCGGAGGGTGGGTGGGGCTAATATAGCGTTCACTGTGCAAAAGTGTGCAATAGGTAGAATAGGGAACAGCCATTAAAAATTTTATCATTCCCAATTAAGCCCTAAATTTGCCGAAACATACCCAATACCGTCATGCAGAAAGAGGAAGCCGCTTATATCCCGAAACATAAGGTACGTATTGTAACCGCAGCGTCGCTTTTCGACGGGCACGATGCAGCCATCAACATCATGAGGCGCATTATGCAGGCAAGCGGCGCCGAAGTAATTCACCTGGGACACGACCGCAGCGCCCTCGATGTGGTAACCTGTGCCATTGAGGAAGACGCCAACGCCATTGCCATGACTTCATATCAGGGCGGGCATAACGAGTACTTCCGCTATATGTACGACCTGCTGAAAGAACGGGGCTGCGGGCACATAAAAATATTTGCAGGCGGAGGCGGAGTAATCCTGCCCCACGAAATAAAATCACTTCATAAATACGGCATAGCCCGCATCTACTCCCCCGACGACGGAAGAAAAATGGGCTTGCAGGGGATGATAAACGACATTTTAAAGCAGTGTGATACCGCTCCGCAAGCCAATTCGGTTGACAAACATTTAAAGGGACTGAAGGATAGAAAACCCGCCGATATAGCAGCTCTCATTTCTTACGCCGAAGATTTTCCCGATAAGGCAAAGGGCATGCTGGCGAAGATAAAAGACTTCCAGGGCAAAAAGACCATACCTGTATTGGGAATAACCGGCGTGGGCGGAGCCGGAAAATCATCGCTTATAGACGAGCTGGTGAGGCGCTATCTGACGGATTTCGGACCGGAAAAGTCCGTACGGGCTGATAAGGGAGAAGGAAAAACCATAGCCATACTATGCGTTGACCCGTCGAAACGAAAAACCGGAGGCGCCCTTTTGGGCGACCGCATACGCATGAACTCCATCTCCAGCCCCCGCGTGTATATGCGCTCGCTCGCCACCAGGCAAAGCCACCTCGCCCTGTCGCAAAGCATCAGCAAGGCCGTGGCCATACTGAAAGCCGCCGGATTTGATATGATTTTGCTTGAAACATCGGGGATAGGCCAGTCGGATACCGAGATTGTAGACATATCTGATGTATCGCTCTATGTAATGACACCGGAATACGGAGCCGCAACCCAGCTTGAGAAAATAGACATGCTCGATTTCGCCGACGTAATAGCAATCAACAAATTTGATAAACGCGGCGCCTCCGATGCCTTGCGCGATGTAAAGAAGCAATACAGGCGAAACCATTCAAAATTTGATGCCGGCGACAGCTCACTGCCTGTTTTCGGAACCATAGCATCGCAGTTTAACGATCCGGGCATGAATGCACTTTATAAATGTGTGATGGACACCATAGCCGGCAAAACCGGTGCCGCCCTGCATTCTTCACTCAAACGCTCCGGCGAACAATCGGAGAAAGTGTACATCATACCGCCCGACCGGGTGCGCTACCTGTCGGAAATAACGGATAACAACCGGAAATACGACCAGTGGGCCGAAGCCCAGTCGGAGGCTGCCGAAAAGCTGTATGCAATAGACATGGTTGATAAGCTATTGGCGAAAAGCCGAGGAAAGGCATCGGAAAATAATGACATGGCAAAGCAGAAAAAAGAACATGAGGAAATGCTCTCACCTGAAAACATAAAGGCGCTGAAAGAATGGGACGAAAAAATTAAAGCCTATACCGGCGACTACTTTGTATATAACGTGCGCGGCAAAGAGATTAAGGTGAAAACCCACTCCGAATCCCTGTCACGCATACCGGTTCCTAAGATTGCAGTGCCCCCGTATAAGTCGTGGGGCGAGCGGCTGCGCTGGCTGTTGCAGGAGAACTACCCGGGCAGTTTTCCTTTCACGGCCGGCGTGTACCCCTTTAAGCGCACCGAAGAAGACCCTACCCGTATGTTCGCCGGCGAAGGCGGTCCGGAACGAACCAACAAACGCTTTCATTATGTAAGCAAAGGCATGCCCGCCAAAAGGCTGTCCACTGCCTTCGATTCGGTAACCCTCTATGGCAGAGACCCCGATCACCGCCCCGACATATACGGCAAAATAGGCAATTCGGGGGTGTCGGTATGGAACCTCGATGCAGCCAAAAAACTCTATTCCGGTTTCAACCTGTGCGACCCGAAAACATCCGTTTCCATGACCATAAACGGCCCTGCAGCCATCATTACGGGCTTTTTTATGAATGCAGCCATCGACCAGCAATGCGAGTTATACATTGCAGAGCAGGGATTGGAAAAGGAGGTTCGCAAAAAAATTGAAAAACTGTACCGCCAGGAAGGCCTGAAGCAGCCCGCGTACCACGATACGCTCCCCGAAGGCAACAACGGGCTCGGGCTTATGCTGCTCGGCGTAACCGGCGACCAGGTGCTGCCTGAAGATACTTACGAAAAGATTAAGGCCTATACCCTTTCGCAGGTGCGCGGAACCGTGCAGGCTGACATACTGAAAGAAGATCAGGCGCAAAATACATGCATCTTTTCCACCGAGTTCTCGCTGCGGCTCATGGGCGATGTCCAGCAGTATTTCATCAACCGCAAGGTACGCAACTTTTATTCCGTATCTATTTCGGGCTACCACATTGCCGAAGCCGGCGCCAATCCCATTACACAGGTAGCCCTTACCCTCGCCAACGGCTTTACCTATGTGGAGTACTATTTGAGCCGCGGTATGAATATCAACGACTTTGCCCCTAACCTTTCCTTCTTCTTTTCCAACGGTATAGACCCCGAATATGCAGTGATTGGGCGTGTTGCACGGCGTATCTGGGCCAAAGCCATGAAACTGAAGTATGGCGCCGATGAAAGGTCACAAATGCTTAAATACCACATACAGACCTCCGGCAGGTCGCTCCATGCACAGGAAATTGACTTTAACGACATCCGCACCACTTTGCAGGCGCTCTATGCCATTTACGACAACTGTAACTCGCTCCATACCAACGCCTACGACGAAGCCATAACCACTCCTACCGAAGAAAGCGTGCGGAGGGCAATCGCAATACAGCTTATCATCAACAAGGAATTGGGACTGGCAAAAAATGAAAATCCCTTGCAGGGCTCCTTCATCATCGAGCAGCTTACGTCACTGGTAGAAGAGGCGATACTTTCCGAATTCGACCGGATAACAGAACGGGGCGGGGTGCTGGGCGCCATGGAGACCATGTACCAGCGAAGCAAGATTCAGGAAGAAAGCCTTTATTATGAAAAAATGAAACATACGGGCGAATATCCCATAGTGGGGGTGAATACCTTCCTTTCCTCAAAAGGCTCGCCCTCGGTGATACCCCGCGAGGTGATACGCTCCACCGACGAAGAAAAGGAATACCAGATAAAGGCTTTGAAGGATATGCACAAGGCCTTCGCCAAAAAAGCACCGGGTTTATTGAAAAACCTAAGGCAGGCGGCAATTGAGAATAAGAACCTATTCGAATCGCTGATGGAAACCACAAAGTACTGTTCGTTGGGGCAGATAACCACGGCGCTCTTTGAGGTAGGCGGGCAGTACAGGAGGAATATGTGATGAAAAAACTTATCACATACAACGTAAACGGTATAAGAAGCGCCATATCAAAAGGCTGGCTGAACTGGATACAAGGCACCGCCCCCGATATTATATGCCTGCAGGAAATAAAGGCATTGCAAAGCCAGCTTAACCTTGCCGATTTTTCAGGCTACCACCATTACTGGTTCTCCGCCGGAAAGAAGGGCTACAGCGGCGTGGCAATCATCAGTAAACAAAAACCGGACAAGGTGGTTACGGGCTGCGGGTTCAATGATGAAGAAGGCAGGGTGATCAGGGCAGACTACGGCGACGTATCGGTAATTAGCGTGTATATGCCATCAGGCACCTCGGGCGATGAACGGCAGGCATTCAAAATGCAGTGGCTGGCTAAATTCCAGGCCTATATTGACAATTTGAAACGCGAACGTCCGAAGCTTATCATTTCCGGCGATTATAATATATGCCATAAGCCTATTGACATACACAACCCGGTAAGCAACGCCAATTCATCGGGTTTCTTGCCCGAAGAAAGAGCCTGGCTCGGTAACTTTATGGATTCGGGCTTTATAGATTCATTCCGCTACTTTAACAAAGAACCGCACAACTATACCTGGTGGAGTTTCAGGGCCAATGCGAGGGCAAAGAACCTGGGCTGGCGTATAGATTACCACCTGGTATCCAAGCCCCTTGAAAAGAATCTTAAAAGAGCCGAAATCTTACCGCATGCTGTGCATTCAGACCATTGTCCGGTGCTGCTGGAGATGGAGTTTTGAATGGGTATTAAAGGTAAGTGCAGGGCAATTGCGTACTACTTGCTTTCTTTTGTCTTTCGTTCCAGGGTTAATCTTTTCAGCGTTGCAAGTTCGCGCATTTTATCGGTTGCCGGACCTGCAGGGCTTCCAAAGTATGTTTTGCCGCCTTCAAGCGAACGTATCGGTGCCGATTGCCCCAAAAGTACCGCATCTTTACCGATATGCAGGTTGCTCGGTACGCCCACCTGCCCCCAAAGGGTAACGTTGTCCTCGATGATAACGCAACCCGCAACGCCGACTTGAGATGCGAACAGGCACATTTTGCCTATCTGTGTGTCGTGCCCTATCTGCACCTGGTTGTCGAGCCTGGAACCTGCGCCAATGCGTGTAATGTCCGATACACCCCTGTCAATGCAGCAGCAGGCGCCTATTTCCACATCGTCTTCTATCAATACCTTCCCACACGACAGCAGCCGGTCGAACTTTTCGGGCCGACGTTTGAAGTAAAAAGCATCTCTGCCGATAACGCTACCGGAGTGGATGATGACGCTGTTGCCAATGGTAACATGGTCATATATCGTAACATTAGGATGAATGATGCAGTCATTGCCTATCGTTACATCATTCCCTATATATACCCCGGGCATGATTACCGTGTTTTTGCCAATTTTTGCAGTAGCGCTTACCTGCTTCAATGAAAGGTTTGCAGGATGAAAATGCCTGACCAGCGTGTTGTATGCCGTGAAAGGGTCATCAGCAAAAATCAAAGCCTTCCCTTCAGGACAATCCACTTTCTTATTGATAAGAATGGTAGTGGCTTTCGATTGCAGGGCTTTATCGTAATATTTAGGGTGGTCAACAAATACAAGGTCTCCCTTTTCCACCCTGTGTATTTCATTTAACCCTGTGATGAAATGCTGCGGAGGTCCTTCATATTTTGCCTGGAGCAGGTTTGCTGTTTGTTCAAGGGTTTGCGGGGGACTTAGCTTCATAGGCGGGTTCTTTTATTTTCTCCTGCAGGGGCAGGCTTGCTGTAAACCCAGGCATCGGCTACATAGTTTTTCCTGAATACGGCAAGCTGATTTTCGGCATCTTCTCTTGTACCGTAGTTGCCATAGCCAACCATATACAACCCTTGAAGGTTGGTGCCAATAATGGATGCGTTTAACTGTTTCTGCTGCATCCTTGTAACCAGGCTTTGCGCGTTGCTAAGGTAACGGAAGCAGCCTGCAACGATGAGGTAGCTGCCACCCGCTGCCGCAGCGCCTTCTGATGAGGCATTGCTTAAGTTACTTGTTACTTGGGTGTTCAGTATTGCGAGGGAGTTAATGCTGTCCCTGCTGTGCGATGGGCCGGCAACGGCAGGATAGGTAATGCTTTTATAATGGCGTACTTCTTTCTTCGCAAAAATGTTCAGGCTGGAATAATCAATGCCTCCGAACTGCGTATTGAACGACAGCCAGGCCGCCGATGCCAGAAATGCTCCTATGGCTGCTGCCGCAGCCAGGGTTTTGAGGCGGTATCCCGTGTTGTGCAGCGGAACAACCTTGCCGGTTTGTGCCGTGGCGGCTGCAGGCAAACGATAGAAGGCAGACAAGCCGAATGCTTCCTGCAGGTAATTTACTTTATCATCGGGTTGGAACAGGAGGGCGCCATGCTCATCGGTGTATAAAAGCCCTATGCCGTCAAGCGTAATTCTTTTATGCTGCTGCAAGGCGGACTGAATGCGCCTCACCTCGGAGGCAATGTAGGCGAGGGCTTCGGTATAGGGTATGTTTCGTGCATTGGCTATATGGTGTGCAAGCAGCCCGTCGTTCTGCACCAGTCCTTTGTTGAAGAGAATATTTTTACGCGGCGGCTCAAAAAGTTGCTTTACCGGATCAATGCGGGCGGGTGAATAATTCCCTATGAACCCGCCAAAGCCGGGAACGACCACGCATTCGTGTTCATAAAGCAATTCGCTGATATATTCTTCTAAAGGCGCCGGCATGTTGAACTAAAATTATGAATAATCAAATTCCAAACAAAAATAAGGATTTATACCTTACTCCCCACCTTGAGGAATTTTGAATAATGAATAATGAACGTCGAATAATGAATTTTGAAGGGAAATGCCGGGTAAAACTCTGTGGCGCATATTCATTCCATTTATCTTTTCACTCATATCTTTTTAATTGTCGTTTTTATTCATTATGGAATTATCTGTGTAAATCGATGTAAATTGTTATCTGTCTTTTTTCTCGCCAAGCCGCCAAGCCGCAATTAAAAGACAATAGAACGCTGATAACGCTGATTGGTTATGATTCTTTATGATTAGAACTGTGTTAATCTG
>JABEUT010000105.1 GCA_013044305.1 Bacteroidia bacterium | reverse complement strand
GCATATGCGTTATTACACTGCACACATTATAGCGTTCACTGTGCAGTAAATTGAAAAATGGAAAGACCTTTGCGAATTTGCAAGAAAAGGACTTACGGCTAATGTAAAAAAGAAGCAAAAAAATGAAACCCAAGCGCCCATAATGAAGTATATTTGCAAAAGATCCGTATATAATATTACAATGAATATCCGGTTTAGGTATAGCAGAGGTTTATGATGAAACGAATTTCACAAAAACTTAAAAAGTGGCGACTGGCGCTGGTAATTGCAGCCATTGCCTCCTATGCCTTTTTCTCATTCAGTTTCACCGACAACTATTTCGAAATATCCAAAAACCTCGACATATTTGCCACCACCCTGCGCGAACTCGACCTCTATTACGTGGATACCATACAGCCCGGCGACTTGGTTAAAACAGGCATTGATGCCATGCTCGCCTCACTCGATCCATACACCGACTATATACCGGAGTCGGAAATAGAGGACTACCGTTTTATGACCACCGGGGAATACGGCGGAATAGGTGCGCTTATACAACAGGACAGCAGTTTTATAGAAATTTCGGAACCTTATGAAGGGGCCCCCGCGCAAAAAGCCGGATTGAAAGCCGGAGACAGAATACTGAAAGTGGATGGCATTTCACTCGCCGGCAAATCTACATCCGACGTCGGAAAATTATTGAAAGGACAGCCCGGTACTCCGGTCGATCTCGAAATTGTTCACGCCGGAACGCAGTCGCCGGTAAACATTTCGCTTGTAAGAGAAGACATTAAAGTGAAAAACGTGCCCTATTACGGCATGATATCCGACAACGTGGGGTACATGCGCCTTACCGAGTTCACCAACGATGCAGGCAACAATGTAAAGAACGCCCTGATAGCCCTCGAAAAAAACAAGAACCTGAAAGGCGTAATCCTCGATTTGAGGAACAATCCGGGCGGGCTGCTTAACGAGGCGGTGAACGTGGTGAATGTGTTTGAACCCAAAGGCCAGCTGGTGGTGAACACCCTTGGAAGAATAAAGGACATGAACCATTCCGACCTTACCCAGACAGAGCCGGTGGATACTAAAATACCCCTTGTGATACTTGTAAACAACGGGTCGGCCTCGGCCTCGGAGATAGTAACAGGAACCGTGCAGGACCTCGACCGTGGGGTGATTATAGGTACGAGAACCTACGGTAAGGGACTGGTTCAGCAAACACGCCCCCTTACATACAATGCCCAGCTTAAGTTTACCATAGCCAAATACTATATACCAAGCGGCCGGTGCATACAGGCTTTGGACTATAGCCACCGCAACGCCGACGGCAGCGTAAGCAAAGTGCCCGACTCCCTGAAGAGCGCTTTCCGCACCCTGCACGGACGAGTGGTGTACGACGGAGGCGGCATAGACCCGGATATTAAAATAAAATCGCCCGCATATAAGCAGATAACCATTAAGCTGCTTACGCCCCCCCAATACCTCATCTTTAACTACGCAACGCAATACGTGCAGGATCACCAGGCTGCCCCGGCAACCCCCGACAAGTTTACTTTAAGTGATGCAGACTACGACAAGTTTGTACAATTTGTAAAAAACAGCTCTTTCAACTATACAACCAAAAGCGAAACACTGCTGCAGCAATTGAAAGAGAATACGCAAAACGAGAAGTATTACAATGACCTGAAAGAGTCTTACAGCAAGATAAGCGACGACATAGAGCAAGCCAAGATGAACGCCCTGTATAAAGATAAGGACGAAATAAAACAGGCGCTGGAAGCCGAAATCATGTCGAGGTATTATTATGAAAAAGGACGGATTGAAGTGAACCTGAAATACGACAGTACGGTTACCGAAGGCATTGAAATAGTGAATCAGCCGGCACGTTACGATTCCATACTTTCAACCATCGTTCCCGCCACGCGCCCCTTTCACAACCCGTCGCAAAGCAATTGGGCGCCTGAAGCAAAAAAGTAATTTCAAAAAAACAGCAGCACCATGGCAACAACTCTCAAAGGCGGCGAATTTCTGATAAAGGAATCGTCATGCAAGGATATATTTATCCCCGAAGAATTCAACGAAGAACAGCGCGAAATAGCCAACATGTGCCACGACTTTCTGGTAAAGGAAGTGTTTCCGAACATGGAGCGCATAGACAACAAAGAGGAGGGCCTGATGGTAAAAATACTGGAGAAAGCCGGAGAACTTGGTATATTGGGCATTAATGTACCGGAGCAGTTCGGCGGGTTTGAAAAAGATTTCCTTACCGGTATGTTGTCCACCGAAAGCGTGGGCGCCGGCAATTCATTCGCAGTTACGGTAGCTGCCCATACAGGCATAGGAACGCTCCCCATACTCTATTACGGCAACGAGGAGCAAAAGGCTAAATATCTTCCTAAGCTTGCATCAGGCGAGTGGAAAGCCTGCTACTGCCTTACCGAACCCAATGCCGGCTCCGATGCCAATTCGGGAAAAACAAAGGCAACGCTTACCCCTGACGGGAAGAACTATGTGATTAACGGTCAAAAGATGTGGATTACCAACAGCGGCTTTGCCGACATCTTTATTGTGTTCGCAAAAATTGATAACGACAAAAACCTTTCCGCCTTTATTGTGGAAAAGAACTTCGGAGGAATAAAAGTAAACGCCGAAGAACATAAAATGGGCATCAAGGGAAGTTCCACCTGCCAGGTATTCTTTAACAATTGCATGGTTCCCGCCGGCAATATGCTCTCGGCGCGCGAAGACGGCTTTAAGATAGCGGTGAACATATTGAATGTAGGGCGCATAAAGCTTGCCGCCGCCGCCCTCGGCGGCGCAAAGGCCACCGTAACACACTCGGTGCAATATGCAGGCCAGCGCGTGCAGTTCGGTCATCCCATAGGCAGCTATGGCGCCATACAGCATAAGCTGGCACAGCAGTCGCTGCTTATCTTCGCATGTGAATCGGCGTTGTACCGCGCAAGCCACAATATAGAAGAAGCCATTGACTCGCTTGCCGCACAGGGAATGGATAAGGGCAAAGCCATTCTGAAAGGCATTGAGCAGTTTGCGGTTGAGGCTGCAATCATGAAGGTGTTCGGCTCCGAGGTTCTCGACTATGTGGTTGATGAAGGCGTGCAGATATACGGCGGCATGGGCTACTCCGCCGATGCACCCATGGAAAGGGCTTACCGCGATTCGCGCATCAACAGAATATTTGAAGGCACCAACGAAATAAACCGCCTGCTTACGGTGGATATGATGCTCAAACGGGCGCTCAAAGGCGAACTCGACCTGATGGGTCCCGCCCAGAAAGTGGCAGGAGAGCTTATGTCCATCCCCGATATGACTGGCAGCGACGAGCCGTTTGCCCAGGAAAAGAAATACCTTAGGAACTTTAAGAAAGCCGTATTGATGGTAGCCGGCTCGGCGGTTCAGAAGCTGATGAACAAGCTGCAGACCGAACAGGAAATAATAATGAATATAGCCGATATGCTGATAGAAGTGTATGTAGGCGAATCGCTGCAGCTGCGCGTTGAAAAGCTCGCCGGAATGAAAGATGAAAAGGAGTGCGCCCTTGTAACGGATATGCTGCGCGTATGGCTCGATGAGTCGGCCGAAAGAATACACAAGGCAGGCAAGGAAGCCATCAGCGCATTTGCCGAAGGCGATGAACTGCGCATCATGCTTTCAGGGTTGAAACGGTTCACCAAAACGGAGCCTTTCAATGCCAAAGATGCACGGCGCAGGATTGCCGGTAAATTATTGCAGGAGAATAAGTACTGTTTTTAAAGTACAAGCGGATAGTCCTTTTAAGCATCTATCCGGTATCAGAACACCTCTCCCAGGTTGAAGAAGAATCCGTGTGAGCCGCCCACGCCCACTGCGTAGTCAATACATATATTCACATCTGAAAACTTGTTGAACTTAATACGCAAACCTACTCCGCCGGCCGGAAAAAGTGCCGTATAGGAATTGCTGGGCCAGTTGGGAACCGTTTCGGCATTGGCGAATACTACACCGCCCAGCAGGCCGTTGCGCGTTAGTCCGAACCTCAATTCCGACTCGCCGTAAAACTGGTCGGCGCCCCTGAACCGGCTCTGAATATATCCTCTGCCCGTAAAGTGTTCGGTGCCAAAGCCGTTGGCCGGCAGGTCGAAGTATGGAACATAGCCTCCCCAGGTAACCAGGTCGCGGTTCCAGAAAGCCAATATCATGTTTGGGTTAAGCTTAAAATACTTCCGGAACTCTGCCTCAAAGTACTGCCAGTCGCTGATGCTGCCAAGCAGAGTGCTGTTGTACCTGTATAAAAGCGACCCGAAGAAGCCCCCTTGCGGGTTATTGGCATTGGCCCTGTTGTCGTAACATACGCTAATCACAGGTCCCGAAGACCTGGTGGAGGTAAGGGTGCCGTTGTATTGCCAGAAATCGGTTTCGCTTGGATAGGTATAATCCCTCAAATCCCAATGGTTATCGTAATAGTATCCCAGGCCGGCATAATAGTGGGAGTGAAAATGGTAATAGCCTATCTCGTGTATCTGCACATAATAATAGTTGATATTATCCACCTTTTTCAGCGAAGTACTGTCACCCAGCCCGTATGTTTTTGAAGGATAGCTGAAAAAGCGCCAGTCGCCAACCAGTTTTATTTTGTTGTTCTTCAGCCATATCCTGCTCATGATGGGCGTTACGAGCTGGTTGTGCACGGAATACTGGGCAATGGTTGCCACGGTTGACATATAAGTGGTGTTGGGATCGGCGGTAAAGAACGAGAGGTTGGCTGTTATGGAGCCCTCGAAGCCAGCCTCGAGGGTATAACCTATGGCAGGCACCATGGAAAACATCAGCTTACCGGGTCTCATTTTTTCTGTATCGGGGCGTGAGCCGAATTTTAGCCCGAAAAGGTACCGCGCCACATCCCATATATCAATTTGTTTAACCTGTGCCGTGGTCGTATCCTTCCTTCTGCGAGGGGTATTTATGCTGTCGGGCATTACATTGCCTTGACCGAAGGAATTCACACGGCAGAACAACAGGGCGGAAAGAATAAGCAGTCCGTTCTTCATTCAAGGCTTAGCATAGTGGCGGAAGGGCTGCCGCCGGAACCCCGTAAAAACTTTTGCAATAGGCATCTTCCAATGTCGGAATGTTTGAATAAAAGAGATAAGCAGGAAGGCGGTAAAATTACCTATTTTCCTTTTACCGCTAAGGAGCCAACAGATATACCCTGAAATTAAGCAAGCCCGTAAAGGCTTTAAAATTATTTTTCGTTCACCGTTACACTTGGTTTGTCGGTAACCTGAATGGTAATGGTTTTGTGGCTGGCGTTGTTGAACTTGGCCCCCACATGGCTTTTACCCGGAAAATATGCCACCGAGCCGCTGAAGGCAAGCAATACCCCGTTTGAGTTATACCTCGGGCTGTATATTCTTAAATCTATACCATGTGTTTTCCAGTCGGCAATAACACTGTCGACGGTTGTGCGGGTGGTTGCGGGCGTAATGGTAAAGGACCAGGATTGGCTTGCGCCGTTTTGCGCATGTAGCAGGGTAGTGGCCATTGCCCAAAAACCGGCGATGCAAAGTAACTTTTTCATATATTCCGTTTTATCCTACAAAGATAATAAAATAAGGAATACAGGTGAAATTGAGGAAAATATGGGTAGCGGATCCG
>JABEUT010000104.1 GCA_013044305.1 Bacteroidia bacterium | reverse complement strand
GGAGGGCTTGGAACTGAAGGGATAAAAGAGGTAAAGGAGGAGGTAAAAGTATATCCGAATCCAGCGCACAACAGCATAACCCTCATATTAAATGAAGCGCCGGGCAATAATGCTACTATCGGTATTACCGACCTCACAGGCAGAGTAATCAGTTCATCGCTGGTAAATTACTCATCAAACAAGGAGTTCACCCTAAACATTTCCGGCTTAGCTGCGGGGGTTTATTTTGTAAAGGCAAGTTCCGGTCAGGCGGTATATAATGCGAAGTTTATAAAGGAATAATGAGTATCAGGTAATGAAAAATTAACTATCTTTATATTTGAAAACGGTTCAAATAGCCCAAAAAGATAATTTCAGGTGCCAATGAATTTGGATGAAGAATATATGCACTCATGCCTTGAACTTGCCGTAAAAGGGCTGGGGCACGTTGCGCCAAACCCGATGGTAGGTTGCGTAATTGCAGGAGAAGACGGTATTTTGGGAGAAGGCTATCACGAAAAATTTGGCGCCGCCCATGCCGAAATAAACGCCCTGAACTCCATAGAAAATAAAAACCTGCTTAAAGGCGCAACCTTATTTGTGAACCTGGAGCCATGCGCCCATAAGGGCAAAACAGGTCCCTGTAGCGAGGCAATTATTGCAAGCGGCATTAATAAAGTTGTAATAGGCTGCACCGACCCCAACCCGGAGGTGAATGGCAAAGGAATAGAACGCCTGAAAAATGCCGGCATAGAAGTTGTAACCGGTGTGCTGGAACGTGAATGCTTTGAGGTGAACAAGCGTTTTTTTGCCTACCACCACAAAAAAAGACCCTATATCATCCTGAAATGGGCCCAGAGCGCCGATGGATTCATTGACCGCAAGAGAACAGCCCGCGAAGACCGTGCCATATTAACCCACGAAGAGGCGGACATGATGACGCACCTGTGGAGAAGCCAGGAACAGGCTATAATGGTGGGCACACGTACTGTAGAAATGGATAACCCGGAGTTGAACACACGCAAAGTAAACGGCAAATCGCCTGCACGCGTAATTTTGGACCGTAACCTGCGCATACCTCCCGGTTTCAAGGTATTCAACTCATCAGCCCATACCATCGTCATCACCGAACAGGAACAGGGCGGCAACCACGGAGCGGAATACATACCGCTTAAGTTCGACGGCTCGCTCCTGCCCAATATACTAAAAGAACTGCATGGCAAACAATACCAGTCATTAATCGTGGAAGGAGGAGAAAAACTGCTTAAATCATTCATTGACAAGGACTTATGGGATGAAGCCAAGATTTTTTATTCCCCGCTGAAACTGGGTGAAGGCGTAAAAGCCCCCAATTTTCCATTCCCTTCGAAATGCGAAATTCGGATTGGTGAAGATACGCTTACGTTGTACAGCAATAAACACAAATAAAATAAAAAGCTTCTCTATCCGTTAATAATAAAGGATCTTACAAATGCGTATAGAAAGTAAATATGGGAAAAATGCCAAAGCCACGTCAATGTTGAGGCTGCTATTCATTCCGGCATTCTTGCTTTTCGGGTGGATAAGCACATCGGCACAATACGTTCGCCCCGATAATCAACCTCCGCAGCCACAGCAGCAGCAAGCGGCGCCCGCACAAAAGCCCTACAGCTTTCTGGATCACTCCTCCATAGGAGGCGACCTGTCGCTTAACTTCGGTACCATCACTTATGTGGTGCTTGCCCCGCTGTTCAACTACCATATAGACAACTTTGCAGTAATCGGGATAGGGCCTTATTACCAGTATTACAGTGAGCAGGAGCCGTTTCCCAACTACAGCGCCAGCATTTATGGCGGAAGGGCGGTGGCCATGCTGTTTCTGCCTGCTCCAGCCGAAAAGTTTTACTTACAGGGAGAGTACGATATACTGGATGTACCTGATGTGTATTCGCCGCTTAACAATGCCCGCACTTCGGTGGCTATTCCCATGGTGGGCGCGGGATACAGGCAGCCGGCAGGCAACAGGTGCTATACTACTATTGCCATCCTGTTCGATTTAAGCAACTCACCTCTTTCGCCTTATTTTGTTGCCCCGCATACCTACCAGCCTATTTTTACCGCCGGTATCGACATTGGGTTGTAAAGCTTAAACCTCTAACGTCCGCCACTGTCTGTAGGAAACGGCTCTTTATTAACCATGTGGTAGAAGTGGGTGTTCAGGGTATCACCGGCAGCCGAATGTACTCTGCTCCTCCTTTTGGCGGCATACTCCTCGCGGCTTTTCCTTGCTTCCTCCCTTTGTTTTAAGCGCCTGCTCCTTGCAACAGAATCATCCTGGTGCACCTGAATGGCCGAAGCCTGCTCCTTATGCGGGTGATTGGCGCTTTGCGAGTCCTTCCTCACAGTGTCGCGGCGCTTGGTTGCAGCGGCTAAATCCTTTTTGTCTTTCACAGTGTCGGTGCGCTTGGTTACAGCGGCTAATTCCTTTTTGGCATTCACGGTGTCGGGTGCTGCGGGCGGCGGCACAGCCTTTGCCAGCTGCTGCTGAACCACTGGTGCGGCAGCAGGAGCCTGAATGCTCAATGGCTTAGACTCTTCTTTTACCGGAGGTTCACTAAGACCAGTTGAGTATTTAACCAGAATAAAAACAGCAGGAGCACCTATTAAAAGAACCAACGCGATAATCAGAATGGTCTTCCGGCTTACCTTCAGGTTTCCTTCACTGCTGCCGCCTCTCTGCTCCAGTTCAAAGCTTAGCTCCTGCCATACCTTTTCCGGACAGTCCGGCTGCATGGCATAGAGCAACTCCTTAGCTGACTTTTCGTTATTCCTTCCTGTTTCGGTTGTACTCATAATTGCATACGTTCAACTGCTTTTTAAACTGGAACCTTGCCTGCTCCAGCTCTGCCTTGTAAGTCTCGGCTGCCATCTGAAGCTCATTCAGTATTTCTTTTACAGGAATCTCGTCAATATAGGTAAGGTTATAAAGTATACGGTAGCTGGGAGTTAGCGATTGCAGGGCAGTGAGATAAATCTCCTTTCTGGCTTCGGCTGTAAGACTGTCTTCATCCATATCTTCATACACTGGTTTGTTTTCCTCATACCTTGTGGTTTTAGCTATAAAGAAGGTGTGCTTGTCGTTATGAAGGTACTTTACCGCATACCATATTGCCTTGTTTGTGATCCATTTCTGGAGTTCGCCATCCTTAGGTATGCTTTTCAATTCGTGGAAGAGCTCCAGAAATACGAATACGCACATGGCAAGTGCATCATTACGGCCGGAAGCATAACGGTAGCATAAGCCCAGAATAGTATTTGAAAACCGATTGTAGAAAGCCCTTTGGGAACCGGTATCGCCTCGCACGCTGCCTTCTATCAGCTTATTTTCAATAAGTGTTCTGAAAATTACCGCCGTATTTTCATGGGTCCCGCCGTTTTCAGGATTTTCCGCTTTCTCCTGCATCTTATTTTAAGGGATTATTACGAAGGTGGAAGTAAAATGTTCCGTTTTGCAAAATTAAAAATGAATTGAAGATTCTGATAATTATTTTTCAGGGTTGACGTGTATCTGTTTGCAGGCAAAGCCTTTCAGATGTACG
>JABEUT010000103.1 GCA_013044305.1 Bacteroidia bacterium | reverse complement strand
TGGAAACAAAGCTGATACGCGCACAAAAGCAAAAACTCGAAAATTCCGTGAACCAGATCAGGAAACTAAAGGAAAAGCTTATTCCGTCGGGCGAATTGCAGGAACGCCACGATAACTTTATTCCATTTTACCTGGCTTACGGCAAATCATTATTCAGTATGCTTGCCGATAATCTCGACCCATTCGATTTCAGGTTCGCCGTGCTCCATGAGTCTGATGATTGATTTTGGCCCAGCATGCGGACAGGAGTTTTAGGTTATTCCTTAGTTTTGCAGCCTATGCTTGGCAATCTGGTTTTTGCAATACCCCTCTTGTGGGGCGCATATAAAGGTATGCGCAAGGGATTGATTGTAGAACTGTCGTCGGTACTTGCAATCATCCTCGGTATTTATGCCTGCTCGCGCTTTTCAGATATGATGGCGGCTTTTCTGGGAGCGCACCTCCATAGTCATATATCGGCGTTTTATCTGTCGGTCATCTCGGTTATTGCAGTCTTTCTGCTTGTGGTTATCGGGGTATTTTTTATAGCAAAAGGTATAGAGAAACTTGCCAGGGCGCTGCTGCTCGGAACCGTAAACAGAATCTTTGGCGCCGTTTTCGGGCTTTTGAAATGGGCTTTACTGCTAAGCGTATTGCTTTATTTTTTTGACATACTGAATCAGAAAGCGCTTCTGGTGCCCCAATCGGGTCTGAATAATTGCTGGATGTACGTACATCTTTTACCCATAGCCCCTGCCGTAATGCCGGTATTGCTGAAGAGCAAGGCAAAACTTCTGCTTTAGGCTATGCTTTTGCTTTAGATGGGAGCGAGTATTTGGCAATCAGTTCCTCAATTTTCTCAACCATATCCTTTGAGCCGATGAACAGGGGCGAGCGCTGATGGAGGGCCGACGGTGCAAGCTCGAGGATGCGCTTACTGCCGTTGCTTGCCTTTCCTCCTGCCTGCTCGCAGATGAAAGCGAGCGGATTACATTCGTAGATAAGCCGTAGTTTGCCTTTGGGTGATGCAGATGTGGTAGGGTACAGGAATACTCCGCCAAGTATCAGGTTGCGATGGAAATCGGCGACGGCGGAGCCTATATACCTCGATGAAAAAGGGCGCGATGTGGCCGTGTCTTCCTCCTGACAGTATTTAATGAACTTTTTCACGCCTTCGGGGAAGTGGACATAATTGCCTTCGTTGATAGAATATATTTTACCCTGTTTTGGTATTTTCATGTTGGGATGCGAAAGACAGAACTCGCCAATTGACGGATCCAATGTAAAGCCGTTGACACCCTTACCGGTAGTATATACGAGCATGGTGGATGAGCCGTAAATTACGTAACCGGCGGCTACCTGTTCGGTGCCGGGCTGTAAAAAATCTTCAAGTGTGCCGGGGCCCGACAGGGAGGTGCGGCGGTAGATAGAGAAAATGGTGCCGATGGATACGTTTACGTCAATGTTTGACGAGCCGTCGAGCGGGTCGAGGGCTACCACGTATTTGGCTCCTTTTGATACGGCATTATCAATGGTTATTATCTCTTCGTTTTCCTCCGATACCATGGCGCAGCATTCTCCGCCTACACTTAGGGCTGCAATAAACTGTTCATTGGCAAAAAGGTCGAGTTTTTTTACGTGGTCGCCATGCACATTTATGCTGCCTGTTTCGCCAAGTATGCCTGCCAGACCTGCCTTGTTCACTTCTCGGTTTACTATTTTGGCGGCTATTCCGATATCGTTGAGCAGGCGGGTGAGTTCACCTTTTGAGAACTGGAAATCGGCCTGTTTCTCAACTATAAATTCTCCTAATGTTTTTACTGATCCCATGGATTATTAATAATTTGGCTCTGCCCGAAAGCAGGGCGTTACATTTATTATTTACAACAAGCCTTGCCGGCTTAAAGCGCAAATTTACATAAAAAACGGAATCGGGCAAAGGACTGGATTTTATCGGGTCCTTACAGATTTGCTTTCAGGTAATCGCTCAATTCGTTGAAAAGATAATACCTTGTGTTGCCGCCGTAAATACTGTGATTCTTATCGGGGTAAATCATGAGTGAAAAAGGCTTGTCGGCTTTTTGCAAGGCGTGTATCCATTCAATGCTGTTCTGGAAATGTACGTTGTCGTCGGCCGTGCCGTGTATAAGCAGGTAGTGCCCTTTCAGCAATCCGGCATAGTGTATGGGCGAGCTTTCGGAATAGCCGCTGCGGTTTTCAGAAGGGGTTCGCATATACCTTTCGGTATAGATGCTGTCGTAGTAATCCCAGTCGGTTACCGGCGCCACGGAAATGGCGGCTCTGAAGTAGTCGGCCCCCTTGGTTATGCACATGGCCGCCATATAGCCGCCGTAGCTCCAGCCCCATATACCTACCCTGTCAGCCGCCACATATAGCTTCGCAGCAAAGTATTTTGCCGTTTCAATCTGGTCCTGCACTTCGAGTTTTCCGAGTTGCATATAGGTGCATTTTTGAAATGCAGTTCCTCTCCCTCCTGTGCCGCGGTTGTCTACCGATGCCACAATGTATCCGTTTTCGGCCATCATCTGAAACCACATATCCATTGTTCCGCCATAGGAGTTGTTAACGGTGTTGGCGCCCGGACCGCCGTACACATACAAGAGTACAGGGTATTTTTTAGTGGAATCGAAGCCTGGAGGAGTAATCATCCATCCGTTGAGGTTGGTGCCCTGGGAGGTGGTAAAGGAGAAGAAGGATTTTTGCCCCAAACTGTAGTTTTTAAGGGTGTCTTTCAGTTTTTTGTTGTCTTCCAGCACCCGTATGGTTTTACCTTTGGCATCGCTAAGGATAATGGTTCCGGGTTCTTCCGCGCTGGAAAAGTAGTTGATGCAATAGCTGTGGTTGGCGCTGAAATCAATATCATTTGAGCCTGTTCTTTGCGACATTTTTTTCTTGTTCTTGCCTTCCCATGTTATGGAGTAAATGTCTTTATCAATAGGCGAGGTTTCATCCGACACATAGTATAAGGTTTTTGTTTTTTCGTCGGCGCCTTTAAATTCAAGCACATCCCACTTGCCTTTTGTTATCTGGTTTATGAGTTTTCCGCCAGTGGTGTAGCGGTACAGGTGTGTAAAGCCGTCGGCGTCGCTCTGCCAGATAAATTCGCTGTTTTTGTTTATAAACGTAAGGGCATCGTTAATGTCTATATACGTTTTTTCGCTTTCAGTAAGTATGGGTGTGGTTTTTCCGGTACCGGCATCGGCAAGTGTAAGCACCAGTGTGTCCTGTAGCCTGTTCATATATTGTACCGACAGGGTTTCGGGGTTTTGAGTCCATTTGATGCGCGGTACATATTCGAATGGTTTCGGAGGAACGACTGTTGCAGTGTTTCCCTTTTCAAGGTTATATATATGTATGGATACCGATGGGTTTGGCTCACCCGCTTTAGGGTAACGGAAGCTGTACACTGTGGGGTAGAGAGAGTCTTTATACTCGTTCATTGAAAAAACCGGAACCTTACCGTCGTCGAAACGGTAATAGGCTACCGACTTGCTGTCGGGCGACCAGAAGTAGGCTCGTGTTACCGTAAATTCCTCTTCATACACCCAGTCGCTTACACCGTTAAACACATTGTCGGAGCCGTCATTGGTAATTCTTTTGGTTGATCCGTCGGTAAGATTTTTGACATACAGATCGCCTTTAAAAATATATGCGGCGGAGTTGCCGTCGGGCGATAGGGTTGCATACATAACCTTGTCAGCTGCGTACTTTAGAGCAGTGAGTGTTTTCGAAGCGCGGTTCCAGATGAAGTAAAGGGCTACGGTGGAATGGCGGTAAATATGTTCGGCTCCTGTGGAAAGGAGTATATTTTTTTCACCCGGTCCGAGTTCGTAGCTTTCAATAGCATGTAATTTTCCTCCCGCTATAAAATCAGCGCCTTTAAAAAGTGTATCTGCCACTTTGCCTGTAGCATAATCGTATTTAATGATGTATTGGGTCCCTTTGAGGGGAGAATGTGAATTGGTATCGGTCATTATGGCGGTATAATGGTCTCCGTCCGATGTTGAGCGCAGTTCGTCAATACCTTTAGGATAAAACTTATACTTGTTCCATATATCGTTATTGTTTATTTTTTCTTTTTGAGCTTGCAGCAGGGCGGCTGCGCCAAGTTGAAGGGTGATCAGTATGGGGATGATTTTTTTTGTGTACATCATATTTTGTTTTAAGGTTTAGCCGTAAGGCGGTTATTTCTTTTTTGTTTCCATCAGCAGTTCAAGCTCTAGTTCTATTCCATGGCCGGGCTCATTGGCAGGCGCCAATTTAAACCTGCCCGCAGGGTCTATCAGAAAAAATTCCGGAATGACATCCACATCATATTTAAGGCGCACCACGGCGCTGTCGTCAAAAAGAAACTTCCAGGTGAACGACTTGTTCTGTTTCAGGTATGCTTTCATTTCTTCCATATTTTGGTCTTCGGCAATGCATACAAAATACATTTTTTTACCATAGGTTTTATTCAGTGCTGCCATAACATTCAGCTCGCCGAGGCATTGCTCGCTGCTGCTCTTTATAAATCCCAAATACAGATATTTCCCCCTGAAATCAGACAAGGCGGTTAAATTCCCGTTCGCATCGCGCAGGCTGAAGCCGGGAGCCGCGTCGCCATCGGTAATGCCTGTGAATGAATGGAGCATGTCGGTGGCTATTTTCCTGTCCTCGTCAATTTTAGTTTGCCCGGCAAAATGGTGAAGCATGGTTACAATATTGTCTTTTTTATAGTCGCCGCTGTAATAAAGTTCGTATAGGCCTTTGAGCAGTACAAGTTCGCAAAGCGAATCGTTGTCAAGGAGCAGCGGGTTTATTTTTAATATACTCACAATTCCCTGGTAATTGTTGTTATTTATATAGTTTTTCAAATCGTCGCCTTCCCTGCCGGCGGATATCTGTTCCAGGTATCCTTTGAAGTAATCATTGAAGAAATCCATATATTCATTGTTATGATAGAGTATAGGCTGGTCCTTCAGGTATTTATTACCGAGAGTTTTCATTCCCATCAGTATGCTTAACCGGTACTGGGCAAAGGTGTATTTAATATACGTTTTAAAATAGGGGTTGCTTATCTGCGAATACCTTTTCTGCATTTGCAGGTCGAATGAATCGAGGCGTGGCTCGCCTTGCTTCCTTAAGAAGTAGGCATAATTTTTTTTCCAGAAATTGTAGAACTCCTCGTTGAAATCCATGATGAGGTTATTCACGTTATCGGTATCCCTGATGATGAAGATGAGGTCAATGCTGTGCGATATGTAAGGGTTTTGATAGCGCGTGGAATCGGGGGTAGGGAAAACAATATGATAGGTGTTTCCCGGCGTAACATAAATTGAGCCATTCAGGTTGTCAATGTTCAGATAGAGGTACTGTGTTTCTTTTATTCCGGTAAGGGTAATTACAAATTTACCGCTGTCGTTCACTTTTTCGGTTGCAAGCCTTAGTGGGGCTTTTGTAATGAAGTCCTTATAAGTATAGGCGGCAATAACTGATCCGCGATATTCCGGTGCAAAGCCTTTAATGACAACGGGCTGGGCGGGGATGGCTGCCGGGCTCAAGGTACAACAGGCAAGCAGAACAGCAGTGCGCAGGTTGTGCAGGGCACGGGCTAAGACTATATGCTTAAACGAATATGCAGCAGACGAAAATGTATTGCCATTATTCATGGTTATTTCCCGCTTGATACATGTATTCCCTTAGGGATAAAAGGGCTGGCGTCGCCCCCGTGCTGCACAATATCGCGCACGATGCTTGAGCTTATTGCGGTATGTTCCGGAAGGGTAAGCATAAATATAGTTTCAATTTCCGGCCCCATTGCCCTGTTCATGAGCGCCACGTTGCTCTCGTACTCATAGTCGCCGGGCGTGCGTATTCCGCGCACAATGTATTTGGCTCCTTTCTGCCTGCAAAAATCTACGGTTAGCCCGCTATAGGCTTCCACCTGCACCTGACTTATCCCCGCAAAGGTCTGTTCCAGCCATTGCTTTCTTTTTTCAAGCGGAAACATATTGCCTTTTGCAGAATTGGAGCCCAAGGCCACAATTATTTTGTCGAAAAGCGGCAGGACGCGGCGAACAACAGATTCGTGCCCTTTTGTAACAGGGTCGAAGGAGCCCGGAAAAACTGCAATGTGTGACATATTTTATTTCAACTTAAAAAACCACCTGCTATGCAGGTGGTAATGTTCTGATGGCTTTGCCTTATCTTTGTGGGCATGAGCAAATATAAGAAATTATCGCATGTAATATACAAGCGCGACTATCACTTTGTATGGGTGCCAAAATAACGGTTAGGATATTAACAGGTGTTATAAAGGGTTTAGTGGAATCAGAAATTCGGATGTTATACGAGTGGGAAAGGCGAAATAGGGCAGATGAATGTGCAGATAGACCATGTACATTTGGCAGTATCAATCCCCCCAAAGGTATCAGTTTCTGAATTAATGGGTAGAATGAAAGGGGAAGTAGCTATTAAAAAAATAGCCAACGAGAGTAAAGCTAAGAAATATTCTGAAAAGGATTATCACAGCACTAAGACAGCCCGCAAAACAATCCCGATAGCTACGGGACAGGCGGGCTGACCTTTGTACTGCTCGGAGGAAAGGTAATCTGCATTAACTCGCATAATATTCGGAATAGCGTATTACTTTTGTAGCTGCTGTCTTGCTGTAAGGAAAAATGTAAACCTCAATTGCAGGCAATAGCAGCACCGGAAATAACCGAGGGATATTATGGACAACCATCATGAAATTACCTTTGAACGGCAAGAGAGGCTTGCATTCCGCTTACCGCCAAAGGTCGAGCTTATCAAATGGCTTGTCTCTGTCATCCGCAGTGAGAAAAAACAGTGCGGCAAGATTTCCTTTTTCTTTTGTACCGATAAGTACCTGCTTGAGCTGAATAAAAAATTTCTTCATCACGACTACTATACCGACATACTTACATTCGATTATTCGGCAGGTAAAACCATAAACGGAGAAATCTTCATAAGCATTGAGCGCGTAAAGGAAAATGCTATAGCATATAGTCAATCGTTCCGGCAGGAGCTATTACGCACCATTGTTCACGGGGTTCTGCACCTGTGCGGTAACAACGACAAAACAGCCGCTGAAAAGAACAGGATGAGGAAGAAGGAAGACACAGCGCTTAACCTGTTTCTGAAGCATTCCTGGAATTAACGCCTTGATGTTCATAAAACTGAAATTTCTCTGTGAATTGCCATAATAAAACCCTATACCTTTGCCAAATAAACATTACAGAAACAACATGAAAAAATTATTGTTCGTTATTGCACTTACCGGTACTGTGTGCCTCGCAGCCTGCGGAACGGGCGCTGACAATAAGGCAGAGCAGCAAAAAGCAACTAATGATTCCATTGCCGCCGCCCACCATACCGACTCGCTGATGATGGCGCAGAAGCAGCAGCACACCCAGGACTCCATAAAAGCCGCCCAAGCCAAAGCTGCCGATACCGCCAAAAAAGCCCAATAGAATAACAAGCCTGTAATTAACTGCCGTGGTGCATGCTTCGTAAGCCGCTCCAGGGGCGTTTGCAAAGCGGCAGACGAACCGACAAACCCTGTAAAAAAACGAATACCCTAAGAACGACTCCATGAAGAAACGCCTACTGATTGCCCCGGCAATGGGAATGGTAATTTACCTTTCATCCTGCGTGCCTGCCAATAAACTTACAGCAGAGCAAAACAAGAATAAGGATTTGCAGGCGCAGCTTGATGCAGCTAAAATGGGAAACCAGGACTGCCAGACCAAACTTGCAGAGCTTCAATCAAAGTATGATAAGGACGAAAAGGATGTTGCAGGATTAAAGCAGGACTCCACCATATCGGGAGTAAGCTACCGCGACCTTACGACAAAATATGATAAGCTGAACCAGCTGAACGAAGAGCTGCTCGACAGGTATAACGCACTGCTGAAGGGCAATGAAGAAAACACGCAAAAAATATCGGGGCAACTCCAGATGACACAGGATCAGCTATTGCAAAAACAAGACCAGCTAACCACCCTGCAGGCGCAATTGGACAGGGAAAAGATGCATCTCGACTCGGTGAGCGCCATGTTGAAAGACCGCGAAGCGCGGGTGTCGCAGCTTGAAGGAATTTTAAAACAAAAGGACGCCGCAGCCGATTCGCTCCGCAATGCCATTCAGGCCGCCCTTACAGGTATCCCCAGCGGCATTTCGGTTTATACCAAGAATGGCAAGGTATATGTATCCATGTCGGAAAAACTACTCTTCCCCAGCGGAAGCATCACCGTGGAGCCGGGCGGAATAAGCGCACTACACCAGCTTAGCAAAGCCCTCGAAAGCAACCCCGATATCGGCATAATGGTAGAAGGACATACTGACGACGTGCATATGAACGGCAAAGGTGAAATAAAAGACAATTGGGATTTGAGCGTAATGCGCGCAACCTCAATCGTTAAAATTATTCTGGAGGATGCCAAGATAGATCCTCACCGACTGATGGCTTCGGGGGTAAGCCAGTACGACCCGATTGACCCGGGAACAACCCCGGAAGCCCGCCAGAAAAACCGGAGGACCGATATTATCCTTACTCCAAAGATCAACGAGATTCTTAAGATACTGAATAACCAGTAGTCCCTTTTCGCAAATAGCTAAAATCTGCTACGGGCGCTTTTTGACGTGATTTTTTCCTTTGGAGCGGGCAGTTGCGGCCGGTTTGCCCGCCGGTACAGCTGCCGGATACAATTTATGGTACCATATTGCAAAAAAAACGGTTGCGCCTGAAAAAAGTACCAGCCAAAGATAAGCAGCCGAGGATGCCTTTATATCGAAGCCGAGGGTTAGTAAATTGTCAGAGTTGAAATGCCCCTGCCTGAACTGCGGAAGGATGTAATTGCTGAAGGCACCGCTGCCGGGCGCCGGGCCATTCTGGCTGGTTCCGTCAGGTATCATATACATAAGTGTTGCCTTGGCTAGCCAGGTGCTCACCAGTCCGAAGCCTGTTATAAGAAGAAAAAGCAATGTATTTATTTTTTTGTCCGAGAGGTAAATGATGCCTTCGTAAAGAAGAATTACGGCAAGGCTCATCAGGTAACGGGGGCCATAACTCCAACCGCCCCACCAGGCGAACGACGAGGCGATGACTAGGAAAAAGGGTATGGCGAACATGGCAAGGTAGCTTTTGAAAAGCGACTGCATAGGGTAGCGGTTCAGCATTTCCCTTACAAGGAAATACGCGCACAGGAGCAATGCGGGAATATGGGGTAGCAGCCCCATATAAAAGCTGAAGGATAAACCCCATAGGGAAGCAAGAGTGGGCAGTGAAAAGCCGTAGGCGGAATGTATGCTTTGAAAAACACGGTCGGCGCTATATGCATTTATCATGGTAAAGGGATGCCCTGAAACAGAGTAGTTGAACAGCATAATAAAAAGCACACCGGGCGCGGCGCCAAGGCAAAAAATAACCGAATCTTTTATTTTTTTTTCGTTAAGCCAGATAAGCAGCGCCCAAACAGGAATGGCAATGGCCACAGGCGATTCGCAGGCGAAACTGAACCCGGCAAACAGCCCGCTTAGCAGGTACCGCCTGTCTTTTACAAAAATATAGCTCAACAGTAAAAAGAAGGCGGTAAGGATATGATTGAAAAAAGTGCCGGAAAATATAAAGATGAACGAGCCGTAAAAGGACATCATAACAAGCAGTACAGGAGAAACGGAGCCGCCAGCTCCCCTGATTTTTGCAAACGTAAGGAATATCATAAGGGCAAATGGCAGGCTGGCGAATAAAAGACCTCCCATAACAAGTACGGGTATAACGGTGGGAAACTGGTAATCGCGCCCGTCGGCCTGCGTAACTGCGCTCCAGATATAAATCGGATATTTTTTGCCGGTATTCGCATCGGTTTTGGCAAGCCCCGTTATTTGCATAAGCCGGTAAAATGGTACCGCCAACACCGACGGGAGAGGGGCCTTGTCGGAATAGTAGTGGTCGCCCACCTTGCTTTTATCGCCTGTGTGGTTCTGGTATTGGTCAATCCGGAATGTGCCGCTGTCGGCAAGCGTTAGAACTGGCAGGGCATGCGATACGGGATTGGGGGTGCACCAGATGTCGATATAAAATGATGCAAGAACAAGGTTGGCCGCAAGAAAAGACCAAAGGAATAACTTTTTGTTTCTTTTTGCAACCGCATTACCGGCTTCCTGTAATATCCTGCTCATTTCTTTGGCTAAACCTGTTATTAGTCTTTTACAAGGGTATAATTCCGGTATTCAAGCATGTATATTGCCTTATTTTCGAAGCCTCCCGATGGATTCGGCTTGTAAAAATCAAATGCGGTATGAACGCCCCGGTATGGATTCGCAGGAAGGTTTTCCTGTAATGCGGTGCCATATTTCTTTAGCATGGTCAGATAGTAATACATAACATCAAACCCTTGCAGGGTATAGGAACCCGGTTCTGAATAGAATTGATTTCTGAACTTTTGCAATAGCCTGATGTTTGCGCGGTTGGCATAATCGGTATATTCATAAGCCGGATAATGCAGGTGCAGGGTATCCAGATTATTAACATCGAGTACATCCATAGATGCCCAGTTATTCATACCGAAAACGGCTATTGAATCGTTCCGCGCATACTTGGAATTGGCAAGCTGATTGAGAAACTTGGTAACAAACGAGGCGTCCTGATAGGGTGCAATAATCAAATTGAACTTATTGTCGTCAATCTTCCTTCCCAGTTCATTAAGGTCGTCGGTATAATTAACAACATACAGCGAATCGGTTCGGGGTTCACTGATAGACAGGGCGGTGGTTAGGCGCTTTTTTACTGTTTCAAAGTAATTGTTGTTGGATGCGTCAGGGTTGTGTACAATTATTATTGAAGATGACTGATAATGTGAAACGATATAATCGCACATCTGTTCCATTTCCGTAGAAGGCGACGGTACGGCTTTGCTTACGAAACTGTTGTTCCTGATTACATCCGATTCGGGCGATAAGGGCGAAACAACCGGAATTTTATTTTTTAAAGCGAAGGCTGCCACCTGCCTGAAATGTGAGGGAGATGGCGGACCGACTATCAGATTCATGGTGCTGAAAACGGGTTTTTTCAGTATCGAATCTATTTTGCCTCCTGCGCTGTCAGAAGGTATATTATACACGTACAGGTTTATTTTCAAGCCCTGTATTGCCGCCGAATCGAGTGCCATTTTTGCGCCTTCATAAAAATCGCAGGATATTTGAGATAATAATGGAAACTGCTGTGCTCCCGTTACAAGTTTATTCAGGCTAAGGCTGTCAACATCTTCATTCATAAACGGAAGCAGAAGAGCAATATTATATTTGTCGAGTAGTTTGCCTGTTGTCTTTGGGGTAGCGGTGTCATGGTTCATTGCGGTGTTGCCCTGGTTCCGGTTGGCTCCCTCCATCGTCCTATTATCCTGCTTTTGCTCCAACAGGTTTTTGTATGCCCGGGCTTCTCTTGCCGTATCGCGCCTGCCTCCCTGTGTGCCTGCATTCACAGCGCCCTGCCTCTTTCCTGTTGCCTTCGGCGTATGCCGGGGTATTCGTAAAATCATGCCGGCACGCATGCCCTTGTCTGCCAGCGAAGGATTAAGACTGTCAATTTCTGCGGTGTTTACCCCGTATTGCCTGCACAGTGAATACATGGTTGCTTTAGGTTCAACCTTGTAAAAGATGTACAAAGAACTGTCGCCGCCTCCGCTGCCCTGCCCGTTTTTCTTCATTACTGTATTGCCCGCTTCAGGCAAGCGGATGGTATCTCCCGGCGAAATGCCGTCGATTGCCCCGGGGTTTTCAAGAACAATATCACTTACTTCTATGTTGTA
>JABEUT010000102.1 GCA_013044305.1 Bacteroidia bacterium | reverse complement strand
CATTTTATAAATTAATTAAATTACTAATGCGAGGAACCTAAAAGAGTATCCTCTTTTTGTTTACTTATCAAAAAAGTGTAAGACTAACTAAGGTAATTTGGTGAGACCCACCTAAGGAATGAGATACAATCTTCTAAAGAAGTGGTGCAAAGATACGATAATTTAATGGATAATCAATTAATTTATGAACCTTACTCAAAAACCGGATCTAAAATAGCACTCATTATGACGAATTACACACATCCATGATTTTTAACCCTATGGCACGAAGTTCCTATAGGGGAACCACAGCCTGATATTGTTCAGGCGATTATCGAGATTCCGAGCAGATGCAAGGAAAAGTAAACTGGATAACGCAATTGGAATGCTCAAACTTGACAGGGTGCTTTTTTCATCTGTGTTCTGTCCCGCCAACTATGGCTTGATCCCCCAGACTTTGGGTGAAGGCCATGACCCGCTCGATATACTGGTATTATTTCAGATAGAAGTGGAACCGCTTTGTATCATTAGTGCAAGAGTAATCGGGGTAATGCGTATGATTGACAGCGGTGAGGCTGACGATAAAATAATAGCAGTGGAGGAAAAGGATGTACCCTTAGCTTTGAAAAACAAAGATAAGTATAGTTATGATTTTAAGTAATGTTTAATAACCAAATTGGTTATTCGGGTACTTCTTCCTGTTTTTCTTTTTTCTCTGCCTTTTCTGTTTTATCAATCGAATAGCCTGTTTTGGTAAGTTTGTTCATTATCTTACTTACTCCAACTTTTACATGGCGCTCAAGGTTGCCTATAAACTGCGGGTGAAAACCCCAGGTAAGGCTATTAGTACCGGCAACAGGTGCCCAATGCAAATGGTCCTTCAATTTAAATTGTTTAAAACGTGCCGGGTTTGCTGATTCAATCTCTTCGAACTTTTGCAGTATCTCTTTGTCTGTCATTGTATGTGTTTTTGTTGTTAATTACTCTGTTCAATTTCTACTCTGCAAGTTCAGTAGGGGATTTAATTCTAACATGCTGATTTTTAAATTTTAATGCAACTGTATAGTCATTCTGCACATTTAGGGTAATACAAGGAGTCTAAAAGGGCTATACTCTTTATCGACTTATCAAGAAAAGCGTAAGACGAGCTAAGGTAATATGGTGAGAACCACCTAAAATATGAAATACAATCTTCGCAAGAAGTGGTGCAAAGATACACTAAATTCGGTCATCTCCTATATTCATTCATTATTTGCCGCACCAGCCTATAACTAAGCATTCTTCAAAACAGCATCAATGACCTTTTACTGTTTATCTAACCAATTTGCAGCTGCGTTGAAATAATTTTATTTACCTAAACTACAAAAAACGACAATTGGCTACAAAAACCTAAATTTCGTGCCCGGGGAGAGACTCGAACTCTCAAGGATATTACTCCAACGGCTTCTGAGACCGCAACGTTTGCCAATTTCGCCACCCGGGCATGCAGAAAAGAATGAACAAGTAGAATAAGTTTAAGAACAAGGGCGGGCAAAGATAATTTATTTCCCGGTGTGTAAAGTAATTCATCGGCTATATTCCTTTACTGCATCAACAAAGTACTTAACATTATCGGCAGGGGTATCGGGGTATAAGCCATGCCCCAGGTTGGCGATGTAGGATTGCTTCCCGAATCTGTCGCACATCCGGTTTACGGCGTCTGTTATGGCCTTTTTGCCGGCATAAAGCATACAGGGATCAAGATTGCCCTGTAAAGTCTTACCTTTTAAAACCCTGCGTGCTTCTTCGGGGTTTACCGTCCAGTCGAGGCTTACCGCCCTGCAATTAAGTTTATTCAGTTCGGCGCCTGCAAAAAATGCCCCTTTCGGAAATACGATCACTGGTACCAGTTTGTTTAATTCGTCGCATATCGCTGCAATATATTGCAGCGAAAATTCGTTATAAGTATCGTACCCCAGTACCCCGCCCCATGAATCGAATATTTGAATAATATCCGCACCTTCCCTAACCTGATTTTTCAAATACTCAATAGTGGTGCGGGTAATTTTTTGAAGCAGGCGGTGAGCCATTGCAGGTTCTGAAAATAACATGCGTTTTGCGACCGAAAATGTTTTGGAACCTGTTCCTTCGGTTATGTATGCAAAAATGGTAAAAGGGCTGCCTGCAAAGCCAATAAGCGGAACCTGATCATTAAGCTCTTTCTTAACCAGCCTGATGGCTTTGAGCACATAATCCCAATCGGCGCCGGTGCCGTCTTTAAGGTTGTCAATATCTTTAGCGCTGTCAATGGTATTTTCAAACCAGGGCCCTTTATTTTCAATCATGCGGTAAGGTAGTCCCATGGCTTCGGGCACTACGAGTATGTCTGAAAATATGATGGCAGCATCCACGCCGAGGGTGTGTACAGGTTCGAGGGTAGCTTCACATGCCAGTTCCGGCGTTTTTACAAGCTGTGTAAAATCTTTTACCGATTCGCGCAACTTGCGGTAACCCGGCAGCACCCTTCCTGCCTGCCTCATCAGCCAAACGGCAGGGCGGTCAACCTTTGCTCCTGCGGCTGCTTTTAATAATATATCATTCTTCATTTCTATGACAATGTTTCTGCACGGCAAACTTATCTATTTTCCAGTTGCCAATTTATTTCCGTGAGCAGAGTACTGAAAAAAAGATGTAACTTTACTTGCTTATAAATTTGTTCACTTTACATTAAATATGGAAACTGCCCAAACAAGCGATATTAGTCAGGAAAACCGAGAAAAGAAGGAGATTTTGAACAGATACCGTGGGCTTTTGCGCTCATGCAGGAGAAAGCTTGACGAGGACGAAAAAAAGTTGATACGTAAAGCCTTTAACGTTGCCCTGGAAGCACATAAAGGAGTTCGCCGCAAATCGGGCGAACCATACATTTACCACCCTATTGCCGTTGCCCGCATCGTGGCGGAAGAAATAGGGCTCGGCTCTACAAGCATAGTCTGCGCCCTACTGCATGATGTAGTGGAGGACACCGACATGACATTGAAGGATATTGAAGGGATGTTCGGCAAAAAGGTGGCTTCTATAATCGACGGGCTTACCAAAATGTCGGGCGTGTTCGACGCATCATCGTCGCTGCAGGCGGAGAACTTCCGAAAGATGCTCTTAACACTTGCCGAGGATGTTCGTGTAATCCTGATTAAGCTGGCTGACAGGCTGCATAATATGCGCACGCTTGCATCCATGGAAAGAACCAAGCAACTCAAGATTGCCTCCGAAACATTGTACCTGTATGCCCCGCTCGCCCACAGGCTCGGGCTAAACGCCATTAAAACAGAACTCGAAGACCTTGGGCTGAAATTCACCGAACCGGAAATATACCATGAGATAGACCAAAAACTTAAAGATACGCAGGCGGAACGTACACGGTATATTCAACGTTTTATAGTCCCGTTAAGGGAAGCTCTCCATGAACAAAAGTTCAAGTTCAGGATTTTCGGGCGCCCTAAATCGGTATATTCTATATGGACAAAAATGAAAAATAAAAACATTCCCTTTGAGGAAGTTTACGACATTTTTGCCATCAGGATAATAATTGACACGACCGAAGACCAGGAAAAAACAGACTGCTGGAGGGTTTATTCGCAGGTAACCGACTTTTATTACCCCAATCCTGACAGGCTGCGGGACTGGATATCGACCCCAAAAGCAAACGGTTACGAAGCCCTGCATACAACGGTTATGGGCCCCAACGGACAATGGGTGGAAGTACAAATACGGAGCGAACGGATGAATGAAGTGGCAGAATTAGGCTATGCCGCACATTGGAAATATAAAGAGGGGCGCGCACATGAAGACCATCTTGAAGAATGGCTTAGGAAACTGCGTGAGTCCATTTCGAACCCAAACGACAACGCCCTCGATTTCATTGATGACTTTAAGCTGAACCTTTTTGCCGATGAGATATTTGTGTTTACACCTAAAGGCGAGATGCGTTCCATGCCTGTAAATTCAACGGCTCTTGATTTTGCTTTTGATATACACTCCGAAGTAGGCGCCAAATGCATCGGAGCCAAAGTAAATCACAAACTGGTTCCGTTAAGCCACAAACTAAACAGCGGCGACCAGGTGGAAGTGCTCACATCCAATAAGCAATCGCCCAAAGCCGACTGGATAAATTATGTGGTTACGGCCAAAGCAAAATCGCACATTAAGACGCTGCTTAAAGAGGAAAAAGTAAAACTTTCGGAGGAAGGGAAAGCCATCCTGAAACGCAAATTCCGCCATTTAAAGCTGAACTTTGACGATAAAACGATTAACGCCCTCTATGCATTCTTAAAACTGCCCGACCAGCAGGAACTGTATTACCGGATGGCGGTTGGCCATATCGGGCAGGATGAATTAAAGGCATTTCTTGCTTCAAAGGACAAAATTACGGAATCTAAATCCACTTTGCCCAGCCTTGAACAATTGGTTTCAGCCGCAAGAGGCAAAGCCAAGGCTGACAACCTTGTAATAGGCGACAATCTCGACAATCTGGAATACAAACTTGCTCCCTGCTGCAATCCCATACCCGGCGACGACGTTTTCGGATTTGTAACTGTTAACGAAGGCATAAAGATACACCGCGTTAATTGCCCCAATGCAATTGAACTGATGAGCAACCATGCCTACCGAATAGTAAAGGCGAAATGGACCAGCCAAAAACTTCTATCGTTCCTTGCCGGAATACGGATAATCGGGATAGACAAACTTGGACTGGTGAACAACATTACACAGGTAATATCAACCGAACTCAACGTAAATATGCGCTCCCTGACCTTTGACACCAACGACGGCACTTTTGAAGGCATGATCATGGTGTTTGTGCACGATACGGCGCACCTTACCAACCTACTGGAAAAATTGAAAAAAGTGGATGGGGTGGTTCAGGTTATGCGCCTCGACTCCCAAACCTGATGGTTTATTGCGTATCCTTACCGCCTGCCTTGTTTACCACAAAGTGGTAACTTTCCATTATAGGATTTGCAAGCAGTTTTTTGCAGGCATCCTCCACCAGCTTTGAGGCGTGGGACTCATCGGTGGCATCCACCTCCACGGTTATGTGCTTGCCCACCCTCACGTTTTCCAACTGTGCGAGCCCTATATTTTTCAACACTCCGGCCACTGCCCTACCCTGCGGGTCTAATAGGGCTTTCAGCGGCATCACATCTATTTCGGCTATGAACTTCATTTTTCAAAAATTTGAATGGCTAAGATAGGATTAAAATACATATCCTTTTCTGATGAAGGATGTAAAACGCTATTTCCGAAATCGTTCAACCAGCGGAATACAGCCGTAACCCGTCCCAATACCAATTACCGCTCCGAATGGAAGCCACAACACCTGAAGGGGAATGTCGGCAATAATGGAAAATGGGAGCAACAGAAGCCTGGCAGGCTTATCCACTTTATTATAACTGCGCGGTATATTTACATACACCACCTTATAACTTGTTTCTTTCCGGTTTACAAAGCAAAAACCAAAACTTCGTTCTTCCTTTGGTATGATCCTGAATTTATATCCGTTAGGCGATGAATTATACATTGACTTGTCGTAGAAAAAAATGGTGTCGCGGCTTAAAGGGAAATAATATCCTCCTGAAATTTCTTCCAGAACAGTGTCTTTGTCTGTTTGATGCCTGTGCCCCTTTCGGCCAATAAATGTACCGCCATAAACCATCCGCTTTCTCGTTGTGAATTCCTTTTTCATATTTCCATATCTCCTGCATCCTGCCCTGGTGTTTATTTTTGGCAAGGTAAACGCTTCATGCTTCCTTTTAAGGTTATAGACATACAGGGAACTGTTCCATCCATCAATCGAGTCGTGATTCCTTTGATAAATATAAATGGATGAAAACACTTTTTCGAATACCGTTACCATCCTAAAGGTAAAAACAGAACCTACCTTGTATTGTCGGTCATTGTTCCTTATTACACGGTTGGTGCCGAAACGAATCCGGGGCTTCTGCATTATCCTTTTCCTGCTCGTCAGGGGAATGGTGTAGTACATACTGTCGCACAAAACACCTGCTTTGGCATCATAAAAATTTTGTCCCTTCATTTTGATTATTATAGCCGAATCACGGATGAAGTAAACGGAATCTATTTTGTCGAAACTATCGTAACGGCTGGCGCTGTTGCAACTAACACCTGTTGCCGAGCGTATTACGGAGGTAGTGATGCAGGAGGAGAAAAACAAGGCGATAAACGCATTAAATAAGAAACGCGCTATCTTCGTCTTGGATGCCGGCAATACCCGGTTCATCATTATACTGACAATGTCATTATTCATTTACAATAAATCAAACTATCAATTAAACGGGCTGAATCTTTGGCCATTATACTACACCTTAAGAAAATTGCTATCAATAAGGTTTTATACCGCTTTAAATTGACATACCCAAAAATAAACTTTTTCCCAGTTACGGCATTTTAACGCCCTGCGCAGCACGTATAAGGGGATAATACCTGACGCAGCAGCCCTATATTTTTTAGACTACCCTGGCAATAACAGATAAGAAAACTGTTTTTATTCGGCTTTTTTTGACAGGTAAGGCTCCCGGAAAGGTGATGATATATCGTTCCCTGTCCTGTCTATACTTCTCTCCGAAGTTTGCCCGGTAACCGAATTTATTCTATCAAAATGAGGCCGGGTAGAATGCAGTTCGCTGCTGCCGGTAAGGTAAATTTTTCTTCCGGGCATCAGTATATCGTTGTACGAAAGTTTATTATAACGGCAAACCAGGCTGGCATCCACATTATATTCCCTGGCTATCTTGTATATGCAGTCTCCGGGTTTTACTATTACGAATTTCTGTCCGGGTAATCCGGTAACGGGTACTGTGCTTTTTATATTGTACAGAATTCCATACCCGTTAAGGTTCTGAAGTACGGTATCGTAAACATATAAATGGTTTTCGCGAATGATTTCCAGTAGTTGCCGCGCATAATCCTTATCGGTTGCATAACCTGCCTTTTCGAGCCCTATAGCCCAATCTTTATAATCGGTTCTGGAGTACCTGAAAAGGAATGTGTACCATGGCCTGGATCTTAAAAATTCGGCGTGGTCGTGGTAGGACTCTCCCGGGTTCTGGTACTTTCTGAAATGCTCGCCCTTTTGGTCATCGTCATAAACATAGTAGTCGCCGGTCCAGTCATCATGGCATTTTATTCCGAAATGGTTGTTGGCATAAACAGCAAGAGGACTGTTCCCGCACTTGCTTTCGAGCATACCCTGGGCAAGCGTAATGCTGGCCGGTATATTATATATAAGCATTTGCTCTATCGCACATCCCTTATACTCCTCAATATACTGTGCGGGCGTTGTTGCCCAGATTGCATGGCAGGTGAGCAGCCACAGTGCAATTGACTTAATCAATCGGTTCCATCTGTTCATACTCCTCTTTTCAAAAATAGACTAACAAATGTAGCAGACCCGTAATTATCACACCTGCAAATCTATTTGATTTTTTTAACATTTGTTTGTTAATGAATCCTGACTATAATTTTTACATTCGCCATACAATTTCTAAAAAATCGGGGCATGGGTTTTAATGTGCGTGTTTATGGCTTGCTTATAAATGATAAAAGCCAGGTGCTGATATGCGATGAATTGATTCATGGGCGCCCGATTACCAAATTTCCCGGTGGTGGGCTTGAGTTCGGCGAGGGAACAGTGGATGCCCTTAAAAGGGAAATGATGGAGGAAACGCGGACGGAAGTGGTGGTAACAGAGCATTTTTACACAACCGATTTTTTTCAGGTTTCGGCATTCAACCCCGAATCGCAGGTGATCAGCATTTATTACCTTATACAATCAAAATCATATTTACAAATAGAAACCTCCGGCAAGCCTTTTGACTTCAGCGAAGCCGTGGAAGGGGCAATCAGCTTCCGATGGCTGAACCTTTCAGATTTAAACGAGGATGTTTTTACTTTCCCTATTGATAAAAAGGTGGCAGGCCTGCTGGCTGCAAGATATGGCCGGAAGCGAAACTAATTTACTGCAATAATTTTTCTTACCGGTACTTTGCCACTATAGGCATTCTTCTTCCCTCGCCGAACGCTTTCTGCGACACCCTTAACACAGGACAAAGCTGCCTGCGCTTGAACTCGTTCCTGTCTGTCATTGTCAAAACCCTGGTTACCAAATCATCATTAGCGCCTGGCACATGAATATCTCTGAATGATTTTTGCTCCTCGATATATTGAATCAGTATTTTATCCAGAATATCATATTCAGGAAGGGTGTCGCTGTCTTTTTGGTTGGGCCTTAATTCGGCAGTAGGAGCCTTTAATAAAATATTTTCAGGTATCAGTTGCGGATTCAGCCGGTTTATGTGGCGGGCGAGACTGTAAACCTGCGTTTTATACAAATCGCCTATCACTGATAAGGCGCCGTTCATGTCTCCATAAAGGGTACCGTATCCTGTTGCCAGTTCGCTTTTATTGGAAGTATTGAGCAGCAGCGCGCCACTCTTGTTCGAGACAGCCATTAGCAGCAGCCCGCGTATCCTTGATTGCATATTTTCCTCCGTAATACCGCTTCCCTTGTCGGTGAATAAAGCAGAAAGGCTGTGTGCTGCGGCTTCAAATGAAGTCTCAATCGGAATGGTATCCAATTTACATCCGATATTTTTTGCCAGTTCGGTGGCGTCTTTTACAGATTCGGCCGACGTAAATTTTGAAGGCAGCATAATGGCTTGAATATTTTCGGCACCTATCGCCTTTGCGGCAAGCGCCAGC
Source organism: Bacteroidia bacterium (assembly GCA_013044305.1). Lineage (GTDB taxonomy): Bacteria > Bacteroidota > Bacteroidia > JABEUT01 > JABEUT01 > JABEUT01. The sequence goes on along the minus strand of JABEUT010000102.1, from coordinate 1,927 downwards.
ACCAAGGCCGAGTCTATTCCGCCCGAAAGGCCTATCACCGCATTTGTCAAATTATTTTTCCTGAAATAATCCCCTACCCCCATTACAAGAGCCCTATACACAAGGTCCTCCTCTGTTTCATTGTATCTGTCATTCAATCCCGCAACGGCTCGCACAACACTTACATTCCTGTCGGGCAGCAACTCGAATAAGGCAAGGCCTTCGGTAAAACAAGCAATACGGCCGGCAGTTTGCGAATTTTTATCCATGGCAAACGATCCCCCGTCAAAAATAAGATCAGTGTTGCAGCCCAGCGTGTTTACATAGAACAAAGGCGCTTTGCAGGCTGATGCCGCCGCTTCACAGGTCTTTTTCCTCTCAATAGTATGGTTAAAGGAAAATGGAGAGGCAGATATATTTATAACACAATGGGGGGCTGATGCTGCAATTTCTTTAACCGGGTTCCTTTTATACAACCGTCTGCCTTTGCTATCGGGGATCTGGTTCCAAATGTCTTCGCATATTGTAACCCCTATGTCGAAGCCCTTGAAATGAATAATGCCTGCGCCTTCACCGGGCTCAAAATACCTGTACTCGTCAAATATGTCGTAGTTGGGTATTAATGACTTATGAACCTTGTCCACAACCTTGCCTTCCGACAGTAGCAATGCAGCATTGAAAAGCGGCTTGCCGGTATCCGACATATTCCTTACAGGGCATCCCACTAAAGCGGCAATGCCTCTGCAATGCTCTGCAATTTCCATTACGGAGTTTGCGCCGGAATCTATAAAGGCTTCATGAAGAAGTAGGTCTTTGGGCGGGTATCCACAGACAGATAATTCGGAAAACACCACAAGATCGGCGCCCAAGGCTCTTGCCTTATCAATGCCCTCAATTATTTTTGAAGTGTTGGATTTAAAATTACCGACATGAAAATTCAGTTGGGCAAGGGCAATTTTCATTATTAAAACAAAATTCCTATCGTAAGGGTTATTCCTTTTGTGGTTACATTTCCGGAAAAGCCGCCGCTTGACTTGGTATTGGTATTCAGGAATCCTGAATCGTATTCTGCCGAAACCTGCAGTGAGGTGGTGCCGGCAAGATTATATTCTAACCCTCCGCCTATCACGTAGGCAAGCCGTATAATACTGGTGTTGGATGAAAGGTTCACGTTGTTCTCGGAATAGTTGACGCTGTTTGAATTTCCGGCAGGATTAATGCCCTGTCCGCTAACCGTATAATTATCATTTGCGCTAAGGCGTATGCCCGGGTTGAACCCTACCAATCCGAAATATCTTATCAGACCAATAGGCAGTGTCCGGAATTTGAACTCCAGGGGTATCTCAATGTATTGCATGGAATACTGGTGGGCCGTGCTGGAGTCCGTAGCCTGTCCGTTTTTCGGTGTCCAGGCTGTAGTATTTGTCCAGTTGGCCGCCATGCGGGCAATCTCAACGCCTGTGCAAAACGCGTAATTCTGGGTAAAGTAAAATTCGAGGTTTACTCCATAGCCAAAACCGAATCCTACACTGTTGGAGGCCGCAGGCGTCGTAGTTCCTGTAAAGTACACCCCGGGAGTAAAGTTCAGTCCGAAATGGAAATTTTTATCAGCCCCGTTTGCCCCATCGCCTCCGTCGGGCGTTGGGGCCTGTCCGATGGCGTATATACTGGCAAAAAACATTGCAACGAAGGGGATGATTGTTTTATTCATAAGTGTTTTTGAATTATTTTTGGATTTTGGTTGATGCCTTTATTAACTATTGGGAAACGAACACAAATATAGAATAATTTTCAGCAGCATTGGCTCCGAAAATTCAGGATAAATTAATGCTAAGCGAAAGAAACATTAATATGGCATATTCTGCCAAACAGATTGATTTACTTTGCCAGGCGCTTGAAGATGACAAGGAAGCCCTTGCCCTTCTTGGCAGAGAATGCAAGAACCTTG
>JABEUT010000101.1 GCA_013044305.1 Bacteroidia bacterium | reverse complement strand
GAAGAGAAAAAGGAAGAAGCCCAGCAAATGGGATTTGAATTTTAGCACCCTTTGGGTGCTGTATTAAATACCACCTTCTCTGAAGGTGGATTTTTATTTCCCGTTCAGCGGCATTTCGTATATGCGGAAGGTTTTGTAGATGTGGGCGCCGAGCGATTCGAGCCCGCGGTTCATCTGAAGGTTGTTTTCCAGTATCCACGAGGCATCGGCGGTTTCGTAGCCTTTTTTGAGGCCGTTTTCAAGTGTGCGCGCATAAAAGATGGCCTCTATGCCGTGGCGGCGGTACTCCTCTACTATGCCGAGGGTGATGATACGTATGTTCTTAATCTTGCTTTTAAGAAACAGCAGTTTAAAGATGCCTGTGGGCAGCAGCCTGCCGCGGGGTATTTTGCGTAAAATGAAATTGATGTCGGGAAGAGAGAGGGAGAAACCGATAGGGGTGCCATTGTGTTCTGCCACAAAAGCCAGGTCGGGGTCTAGGATCATTTTCAGGTCTTTAGCCATGTATCTGAACTCATCGTCGGTCATAGGTACAAAGCCCCAGTTTTTATCCCAGGCTTTATTATATACCTCCATTACCTTTTTGGCTTCTTCCTTAAAGTTTTTCATTTCCAGTTTTCGCACAACTATGCCGCGTTTCTTCAGCCTGTCTTCCAGGGCTCCCGATGCCTCGGTGATGCGGGTGGGCACTTCCTTGCCGAGCATGGTATAGGCGTACAGATCCATTTTTTTAACCAAGCCGTATTTCTCCAGAAATTCGGGGTAGTATTGCTTATTATAGGTGAGCATAACCGGCGAGGGCACCTCGAAGCCCTTCACCAGCACCCCGCAGGTTTCATTGGTAGAGGGGTTGGCAGGGCCAAGCATGGCTATCAGGTTTTCCTTTTTTATCCATTCCTTTGCTGTGTCGAGCAATTGCTTCGCCACGGAATAGTCGTTTATTACATCAAAGAATCCGAAAAAGCCTTCGTTCCTGCCTGTAAATTCAATATGGTTGCCGTTTTTAATGGCTGCTATGCGGCCTACTACTTTGCTACCGTCCTTTGCAATAAAACAGGTTAGCTTGGAGTGCCGGTAAAAGGGATGCGTTTCTTTTAACAGATCGCGTTGGGCAATAAAGAGTTCGGGCGTAAAGTTCGGGTCGCCCTTATAAAGATCGTATGGAAAATCAATAAATTCTTTAAATTCATTTTTGGTTGTTACCGCCGTGATTGTTGCCATGTATGAGGATGGTTTGAAATTAAAACTGAAAGCCGGAGACTTACATCTGATATTTCCCTGAAAGGGCGTAAAGATACAAATATTTGCACATCCGGTTTGCCTGCCGGAGGGCAATTTGCCTGTTTTTCTGTTGCCATTGAATACTGAATTTGCAAAGTGGTTTATTGCAGCTGACGCAGGTAAAGCCTAACGGTATTTTCAAGGCCGAGATACAGGGCATCGGCTATGAGCGCATGACCTATAGAAACTTCTGCCAGATGAGGGATGTTTTTGTGGAAGAAAGCGAGGTTTTTCAGGTTGAGGTCGTGGCCTGCGTTTATTCCCAGCCCGTATTTGTGCGCTCTGTGCGCCGCTTTCAGGTAAGGCTCAATAGCAGCCTCGGGGTTTGCAGAATAACCGGCGGCATACTTTTCGGTATACAATTCAATGCGGTCGGTTCCTGTGGCGGCGGCGCCTTCTATCTGGTCGGGGTCGGTATCTGTGAATATGGAGGTTCGTATGTTGTTTTTCTTTAGCCGTTCTATCACCTCCATTAAAAAGGCCTTGTTCCTGATGGTATCCCATCCAGCGTTGGAAGTAAGGGCTTCCGGCGGGTCGGGCACCAGTGTAACCTGATTGGGTTTTACGCTGCAAACCAAATCGAGGAACTCATCCGATGGATATCCTTCAATATTGAATTCGGTGGAGAGTGCCGGTTTCAGCTCCCTGACATCTGTATAGCGTATGTGCCTCCCATCCGGACGGGGATGAACGGTGATGCCCTGGGCTCCGTACTTCTCGCAGTCGAGCGCAGCTTTAAGAACATCGGGCAGGTTGCCGCCGCGTGAGTTGCGCAGCAGGGCTATCTTGTTAATATTTACGCTAAGCTTTGTCATAAAGCCCGTTCGGGGGTTCAGTCTAATGAACCCTTGCGGTTAATCCCTAACCTTTTCGAATACCATCCTGTAATGCTCAAATATCTTCCTTTCAAAGATGATCAGGTTGGCATCGGTATTCCAGCGCTGAATGAAATCGCGGAACGACTTCTTGGTCAGATAGCGTGGAATGAGCGAGGCGAAATAGAGGTACTTCTTCAGGTTGGGTTTCAGGAAAGCCTCCGACCACCTCTCAATGGTTTCCATGTAATCGAGCCTGCCGCTGTCAATATGAACGAGTTTGAAGTATTTGTTAGCCGGTTCTGTTAAGCCTTCGCTGCCGTAGGGGAGCCATGAGCCGGGGAACACGTCGCAGATGATGGCCATCAACTCCTCATTGGTAAATTCTTTTTTCCAGATATCCACTTTCCCGAAGGGTATGTCTTCAAATTTCACCATGGCGGGGCCAAATACCATGGTCTGACAGTAAAACCTGCCTCCGACAGGCAGCAGGCTTGCAACCTGTTTCATATATGTCTCATATACTTCTTTCTGTTTCCCTGCCTTGTACTCTTCTACGGAGCAAAGGTGTTCGGGGCTGCCCATAGCAGTTACCGCATCAAATTTGCCGAATGTTTCGGGGGTAATCAGCTTGGTATCCATGTGCTTCACGTTCAAGCCGTTTTTTATACAGGCATCGGCTTGTCCCTTTGCCAGTACTGCTCCATAGGTGTTTACGCCCATCTTGTTCATATAGTTGATAAAGGCGCCCCATCCGCAGCCCATATCCAGTACTTTGGAGCCTTTTTTAATGTTGCAGTTATCAACTATGAACTTGTGCTTTTTTTCTTGAGCCGCTTCGAGAGTCATTGAAAAATCGCCGTCGAAACGGGCGGCGCTGTATGCTCCCATTTCGCCAAGGCTTAAACGGAATATTTCATCCATTACTGTGTAGTGTGCATCTAAATCGCTTTGAACTGCCATGATAAATTTTTTGAAGGTTGGGCGCAAACATAAACAAAATTATCGTAACCTGACAAGTGAATAATAAGGCGGCACTTGAATAACAGAACAGTAGTTATGACTGTTCTGTTGGTTAAACAATGCAGCAAAGGTTTAGCACAGCATTACTTTCTGCCATTCTTTTCAATATATTAATAAAAAGAGTGGAGGCGCATCCTTCAGCCGTCAAAAATTTCCTCCATTCATGACCGATAATATAAGTTGCCTTACCAAAAATAAATATATTTGCCCTGCATTTTAAGACCTGTTTCACGAATCGCGCCTATAAATAAAGAACTAATTCGTGGCTAAAGTTACCATAGACGGCATAGAGATAGAGGTTCCCGACGGCACTACCATACTGAATGCCGCACGGATGATAGGAGGCAAGGTGGTGCCGCCTGCAATGTGTTATTACAGCAAGCTGAAAAAAACCGGAGGCTATTGCCGCACCTGCCTTGTAAAGGTTGCCCAAGGCTCCGCCAAAGACCCGCGCCCTATGCCCAAGCTGGTTGTATCATGCTCCACCGCCGTTCAGGATGGCATGGTGGTGCAGAACATCACCTCGCCCGAGGTGCTCGAAGCAAGAAGAGGGGTAGTAGAATTCCTGCTCATAAACCACCCGCTCGACTGCCCTATATGCGATCAGGCAGGCGAATGCAAGCTGCAGGATTTGGGTTATGAACACGGATTGGAAAAAACCCGTTACGAGTTCAGCCGGCGCAAATTCCAAATGATTGACATTGGCGGCAAGATAAAACTGCACATGACGCGCTGCATACTCTGCTACCGCTGTGTGCGCGTGGCTGAACAGCTGACGGATAAAAGGGTGCACGGTGTAATGAACCGAGGCGACGTAGCGGAAATAAGCACATATATAAACAACATAATAGAAAACGATTTTTCGGGAAACGTAATAGATGTGTGCCCCGTGGGAGCGCTCACCGACAAAACATTCCGGTTTAAAAGCAGGGTATGGTTTGCAAAACCTATGGATGCCCACCGCGATTGCAAAAAATGCAGCGGCAAAGCCGTGCTTTGGATGAAAGGAGACGACGTACTTAGGGTGAGCGCGCGGAAAGATAAAAATGAAGAAATAGAGGAATTTATCTGCAACGAATGCCGCTTCGAGAAAAAGAAAAAAGAAGACTGGGTGATTGAAAAACCCACCCACATAAGCCGGCAATCGGTTATATCGCAAAACCATTATGAGGTAAGCAAGCCCCTGAAACTCGGCACGGGCAGCCAGCCTCCGAAACCCCTTTTGAATACTGAATAGCCGTTACAGGCTTGTTAGAGAAGCATAGATGAAGAAAATGGAAATTATTAAATATATTACATCCTTCAACACATGAAACAGGTAACTGGCAGAACTAAAATTATAGCCGCTCTAATAATAGCAGCAGGCGGCTTGATAACCCTGTTGTCCTTCAAAAGCACCGGCGGCACCACCCAATATATGGAGGTAACCACCATCGAATCAATAATACCCGGCGGTCTGGGGCGTTCAAGAATGGTAATTGTAGGCCCCGACGGAAAAACAGATATAAAGGATATGAAAAATTTGTACAGCATGGTTGGAATAAACTTCGATAATATTTCAGGAAATGTACAGGCAACGCTTGATGAGATAAACTCACTTACCTCGCAGGGCTGGAGCCTTCCCAACGTATATGCCAATTCGGAAAGCCCCGGCGGCGATAGTAAGGACGGAATTTTTATGACCAAGTATTTGTTCCAGAAAACACAATAATAAACTGTATAAACAGACTGAACACCTAATTAACGCATGGGAATATCTGTTTTCATAATATATAAGCTGATACTTGTTGTAATAGTATTCTCCATCTCTCTGTTCATGGCAATGTACTCAACCTACGCCGAACGCAAGGTTGCAGGATTTATGCAGGACAGGCTGGGACCCAACAGGGCAGGACCGTTTGGCATTCTGCAACCACTTGCCGACGGGGTAAAAATGTTCATGAAAGAAGAAATAATACCCAATGTATCGAACAAATACCTGTTTATACTCGGTCCGAGTATAGCCATGTTCACCTCTTGTATAACAGGCGCTGTGATCCCCTGGGGCAAAAGTTTACACATAGGCGCTTACACCTTTCCGCTTCAGATAACCGACATCAATATTGGCATACTATATCTCATGGCAGTTACCTCCATAGGCGTATACGGCATCATGATAGGAGGCTGGGCATCCAACAACAAATACTCGTTGCTGGGTGCGCTGCGCGCATCTTCGCAGATGATTAGCTACGAAATAGCCATGGGGCTTGCCATTATTGCCCTTGTTATGCACACGGGCACGCTAAGCCTCCATAACATTGCCGCACAGCAGGCAGGCTGGCATTGGAACATACTGTACCAGCCCCTGGGCTTTCTCATCTTTTTAATCTGCGCCTTTGCCGAAACCAACCGCACCCCCTTCGATCTTCCCGAAAGCGACTCTGAACTGATAGGGGGCTACCACACGGAATACAGCAGTATGAAACTCGGCTTTTACCTCTTCGCCGAATACATCAATATGTTCATTTCCTCTGCCATTATCTCCACACTTTATTTTGGAGGCTACAATATGCCGCTGGTTCACAGGCTCGGATTGCAGCCCAACCTCGAAGCCCTGTTGGGAGTAGTATTCCTCTTCGGTAAAATCTGTTTCTTTATATTCTTTTTCATGTGGGTGCGCTGGACCATACCCCGCTTCCGGTTCGACCAATTGATGAATTTGGGGTGGAAAGTTTTAATACCTTTGTCGCTCTTTAATATAGGGCTTACAGGAACGTTAATGTGGTGGTTTAATAAAATATAAAGAGTAGTATGCAGGCGCTGACCACACGGGCTAAAGTAGCAGTAAATAAAAAGATGACCTTCATGGAACGTCTTTACCTGCCTGCCATTGTGGGTGGCTTAAGAATCACCCTTCACCATTTTTTCAAAAAGAAAGTAACGGTATGTTATCCTGAACAGCTGCGCCCCTTCAG
>JABEUT010000100.1 GCA_013044305.1 Bacteroidia bacterium | reverse complement strand
TAATTATAGTGTATTTTTGAGCGAAACAAGGCGAATTTTGCAGAGATAGCCGGGCAGCTATCTCGAAAAATTCAACGCAGTTGGAGCCAAAAAGACATATAAGAATGAAATTAAATAAATTTTAAACAGTTTCTAAACTGTTTTTGGTTCAGGCATCCTTTTGCCGGCACTACCGTATGAAAAAAAGAACCCACTTGACCGACAAAATCCAGGCAAAAGTACAGCGCATTTTACGCCTTTCTGTTTTATGTATGATAGGTACCAGCCTCATGCAGCAAAATTGCAGGGCGCAAAAGGACGATTCCCTCATGCTGCGCAAAATAACAAACGACATACTGCTGCACGGGCAGTGTTACCCCTGGCTGGGCTATATGTGCAATAAAATTGGGCCCCGTTTGAGCGGATCGCCCCAGGCCGCCGCCGCAGTGGAGTATGTTTACCAGCTCATGAAAAGCCTGCATGCGGACACAGTATATAAACAGGATTGCATGGTTCCGCACTGGATAAGGGGCGATAAGGAAACTGCTAAAATATTAACAGACAACGCAGGCGAATTTTCAGCCGCCATCTGCGCCCTGGGCGGCTCCGTAGCCACCCCGCCCGAAGGAATAACCGCAAAGGTGGCAGAAGTGGACAGCTGGGACGAACTGAAACAACTGGGAACAGCGGGCAGGCTGAAAGGCAAAATAGTATTCTACAACCGCCCGTTTGATGAAACACTTGTGCAAACCTTTGCCGCCTATGGCAAGGCGGTCGATCAGCGGGTAAACGGGCCCAGCGCCGCAGCGCGGTACGGAGCCGTGGCCACTATTGTAAGGTCAATGACCAACAGGCTCGACGACAACCCGCACACAGGAAATATGGGATACAACGACAGCCTGCCAAAGGTGCCCTGCTGCGCTATTTCAACCATAGGCGCCGAACAGCTTCACCGGCTGCTGAAAGCGGACACAGGCCTGCGCTTTTATTTTAAGATGGACTGCCAGACCCTGCCCGATGAAAAAAGCAGCAATGTGGTGGGCGAGATTAAAGGAAGCAGGCATCCCGAACAAATCATTGTGATAGGAGGACACCTCGATTCATGGGACCTGGCACAGGGCGCCAACGACGACGGCTCCGGCGTAATGCAAAGCATAGAGGTGCTTAGGGTGTTCAAAGCCCTTGGCATAAGGCCGGAAAGAACAATAAGGGTGGTGGCATTCATGAATGAGGAGAACGGCGACAGGGGAGGACAGAAATATGCCGAACTCGCCAAACTCCATCACGAAAAAACAATAGCCGCCATAGAATCGGATGCAGGAGGCTTTTCGCCGAGGGGATTCGGAATAACGGGTGAACCCAAACAAAGAAAGGAAATTCAGGCCTGGGAAAAACTGTTCTATCCCTACGGCGTGTACGATTTTACCGGCGAAGGCGGAGGCACCGACATCGACCCGCTTAAGGATCAGGGAACCATACTTATAGGATTACTACCCGATTCGCAACGGTATTTTGACATACACCACTCGGCCATGGATACTTTTGAAAACGTAAATAAAAGGGAGCTGGAACTGGGAGCCGCATCGCTTGCCATGATGGCCTATCTTATATCCGAACAAGGACTTTAATATTCCTGAAGCATACAATAACACAGAAAAACGATTAAAATAAACCCCATGAAAAAATCAGGTATTGCCGGAAGCGTAATGTTGATAATAACCGGTTTGGCTTACATCCTTGTGCAGTCCTCATTCATTACTCCCCCAAAAGGCGACGACGAGCTGGATATGCTTAAAAGCAGCACCCTTGTTGTTGTATTGCTGGAAGAAAACCCTAAGACCGACGCGAAGCTGAAACACAACATTGCCAAGCTGAAAGTTTACCAGGACTATATAAAAACCTATAATGATAACATAAAGGCGCTTGCCGCCAAGTACTTGAGCATATCCGCCGGCATAACCTTTAAAACCATGAGCGAGGTGATAAACCTTAGCCAGAATGAAAGGGAGAGCTATTCCTACCTGATGTACGACCGCTCGCCCGTATCCATGCCCGGCGGCGGACCCCTCACCAATTTCGCCTTCGACTTTTACGCCAAGCAGCAGGAAGAACTGCAGGGGATGTCGGACGATTACAAGGATCTGATAAACTTTGACGCGGCCGACCCCAAGTACCACGGCGAAGACGACTACCGCCGCCTTGAAGTGTATGCAAAGAGCAAAAAAGGAGCAAGTGTGTTAATGTTCATGGAAAGTTTGGATATGATTGTGCCCACACAGGGTAGTCTGGCGCTTTGCCTTACGGGCATTCAAAAACAGTTTAACGATGTTAATAATCCGCCGGAGGCAAAAGGTAAAAAAGATGAGGAAAAAGAGGCTGCCAGGGAAAAAGCAAGGAAGGACGTAGCCATTGCAAGACGCAAAATGCTGCTCGTATGGAAGGATGAACTTGCAAGAGGCGTAACAGAACTGAAAATAAAACCCAACTACGCATACCCCTTCAAATTAGTAAGCCGCGAAGAATTTGATCAGGCCATACTGACTAAAGACACCTCATGCTGCCTGCTGGTAATGTATCCGGCAAGCAAAACACAGGGAGAATACAGGGCAACGGTGAACTACGAACACCGCATTGTGGATGCCGAAACCGATGAGGTTCTTGTGGCCGCGGTGCCGGAAGTAAGGAACGGAGGCATGCCCCCCTCATATCAGAAAATTACCGACAAGCAGTTTAAGGATCTTGTAACGGCCGAAGATGACGAAGTGAAATAATGCATCCTCTTCATAATTTCTTCATCTGCAAGATATAATATTGCTTCATAAAATAACCAACCCTTAATTCAAATTTTATGAAAACAAACCAGCTTCTTACCGCAATCGCAGCCACCCTCTTTGTGGGATTTGCTGCCTTCTCCACCACCGCATCGGCACAAAACGGAAATTTTGACAAGACCCACCCCCGCCGCGCACAGGTGAACAGTCGTCTTAACAACCAAAACGCCCGCGTGGACAACAAAGTGGACAACGGCAAAATGTCGAAAGGCGAAGCCGCAAAAATCCATGGACAGGATCATGCCATCCGCAAGGAAGAAAGAAGGGATGCAGCCGCTAACCACGGGCATATCACCAAAGCCGAACAGCAGCACATCAATCACCAGCAAAACCAAGTAAGTAAAGAAATTAAAAACCACTAAGAGTTTCTTTCTTTGCACAAAAAGTCCGGCCGCTAAAGCCGGACTTTTTTTATAAAGTCATTTGCCTGATAATACCTTTGGAACAATGGACTGTTCCGCACCTGTATAGCCACCGGGCGATGTTCCGTTTTTATTATTCGCATTGCCAAAGAACCTCATTTTTATTATGGCCGGAACGGGTATCGGTTCAGTTGGAAAAATGGTTTGGGGTAGAAAAATAATAAAGCATCTGTAAAATTAAATTCAAACGGATACAATAACAATAAAGGCCGGAGTACGGGTAATGCAAACTATTTGCGAAATTTGCGCTTCCTGCGAACTCTTTTTCATTACCCTATGCCTGAACGCCTCACATTATTTGCCGATGTAATTCTGCCCCTTGGTGTGCCCAATCTCTATACGTACCGTGTTCCTTACGAGATGAATGCTTTGGCTAAGCCCGGTCAGCGGGTGGTGGTGCAGTTCGGTAAAACAAAGTTTTATATGGCTTTGGTGAAGCGGGTGCATCAGGAGGCTCCGCAGGGCCGCAGCGCCAAGTATATTGAAGATTTTCTGGATACAGAGCCGGTGGTGAACGACCTGCAGCTTAAGTTCTGGGACTGGCTGAACGCATACTACCTGTGCAGCCCCGGCGATGTGATGAATGCCGCCCTTCCGGCAGGGTTGAAATTCGGCAGCGAGACAAAGATTGAAAAAAATGAAGACCTGCATCTTGAGGAGCTGGATGAAAATTATTTCAGCCCCAGGGAATGGGTACTGATGACCCTGCTGCACGATAAGAACGAGATTACCCTCGGTGAAGCCATGAGCGCACTCGGCATTAAGAACGTGCAGCCCGTAATACAGTCGCTGATAAACAAGGGAGCGGTGCGCGTAAGAGAAGACATAAAGGAAAGTTACAAACCCCGCATGGAACCTTTTGTGCGCATGAGTCCATCGGTAAGCGGCGACAGCCTGGCTGTGCTCATGCAGGGCCTGGAAAAGAAAGCCTACAAACAGCTGCAAACCCTGCTTGCCTTTATGACCCTGTCGGGATGGCACACCGGCAAACCGCAGGACGTAAAGAAAAGCAAACTTCTGCTTCAGCCGGACGTGAGCGCGCAAAGCCTTACCCAGCTTGTAAAGAAAGGAGCGCTTGAAATAATTGAAACGGAAGTATCGCGGCTGCCCCGCTACCACGATGCCGTGCAGAAGGCGAACGAACTAACCCCCGCACAACAGGAGGCGCTGGAGCAAATCAGCGGTTTGTATAAAACCAAGGACACTGTACTGTTGCACGGGGTAACTTCAAGCGGCAAAACTGAATTATATATGCGCCTGATAGCGCAAGTACTGGAGCAGAACAGGCAGGCGCTCTACCTGCTTCCGGAAATAGCCCTTACCGCGCAGCTGGTGCAGCGCTTAAGGAAAAGATGGGGCGATAAGGTGGGCGTGTACCACTCTAAGTACAGCGACAGCGAGAGGGTTGAAATATGGAAATCTATGCAGCAGGGCGGCGGTTACTCTATCATTGTAGGGGCGCGCTCCGCCTTATTCCTGCCGTTTGAAAGGCTCGGGCTTATTATAGTGGACGAGGAGCACGACGGCTCATACAAGCAGCACGACCCGGCTCCGCGATACCATGCGCGCGATTCGGCCATATACCTTGCCCGCCTGCACGGAGCAAAGGTGATGCTCGGCTCGGCTACGCCCTCGCTTGAAAGCTTTTACAATGCGCAAACGGGCAAGTACGGACTGGTAACCATGACCAGCCGCTACGGAGGAATGGAGATGCCCGAAGTTGATGTTTGCAACGTGGCCGAGGAAAAACGCAAGAAACTGATGAAGTCGCTCTTTTCGCCCTACCTGCTGAAACACATAGGCGAGGCGCTGGCAAAAAAGGAACAGGTGATACTCTTCAGAAACCGGCGCGGGTTTGCACCATTTATGGAATGCAACGTATGCGCCCACGTTCCCCAGTGCACCCACTGCGATGTGAGCCTTACCTACCATAAAAAGGCAGGCTTGCTTCGCTGCCATTACTGCGGTTATACAACCACGCCGCCGAAGACCTGCCCCGCCTGCGGCAGCCCCAATATACAGGTGAAAGGCTTCGGCACCGAAAAGGTGGAGGAGGAATTGCAATTGCTCTTTCCGGATGCGGCGGTGGAACGCATGGACCTTGACTCCACCAGAGCCAAGCACGCCCATGCCCGCATCATTAGCAGGTTTGAAGACGGAAGCATTGATATACTTGTAGGCACGCAAATGGTTACCAAAGGACTTGATTTCGATAATGTGAGCGTGGTGGGGATTCTTGACGCCGACACAGCTTTGCACTTCCCCGATTTCCGTTCGCCGGAAAAGAGTTACCAGCTTATGGCACAGGTGAGCGGCAGGGCAGGCCGAAAAAACAAAAGAGGCAGGGTGATCATTCAAACCAATGACCCGGCGCACCCGGTGATACGGCAGGTGGTGAACAACGATTATGCAGGGATGTATGCCGAACAGATTGAAGAAAGAAGAAAATTCCTTTACCCGCCTTTTTCGCGGCTTATTGACTTAACCCTGTCGCTGAAAAGCCACGAAGAACTGGACGCCCTTGCCCCTGAACTGGCCGCCGCGCTGAAAAAGAAATTCGGCGCCGACAGGGTTTTGGGGCCGGAATACCCGCCGGTGCAAAGGGTGAACAACCTTTACCTGATGAAGATACTCATTAAGATTGAAAAAGAAAAAAACATAGCGAGGGTGAAGGAGATGCTCACCTCAACGCTGAACGATTTTTACCGGAAGGGAAACGAATATGCGCGCATCCGTGTTAAGATTGACGTGGACCCGCAGTGAAATTATTCAGGCTGATGTTGGTGTACCACTATATCTATTCCTTATTAATGACTATATTTGCACTATGAAAACCATCTCGAATAAAACTGCTCACCTACCCCTGATTGTTGAACAGGATGAGGATAATATATATATTGTAAGTTGCCCGATATTTAAGGGATGTCATTCTTATGGCAAAACAATAGATGAAGCGCTTGACAATATCAAAGAAGTAATTGAAATTTGCCTTGAAGAAGAAAAAGGGAAAAAAGTGCGCTCCTCAAATCGCTTTATCGGCTACAGGGAAATGGAAGTCCGGATGAAGAAATTGAGCGCGTAAAATCATGTCGGAACATCTTCCTGTAATTTCCGGTAAAGTATTTATTAAGTTTCTCGAAAAAATTGGATTTACTTTGGTGCGGATAAATGGTTCACATCATAGATTAAGGCACCCTGATGGAAGAGTTACCACAGTACCTGTTCACAGAAATATGGATTTACCAAAAGGATTACTTAGGAAAATCATAAGGGAAGATTTGAAAATGGATAATGAGGATTTTCAAAAACTCTTTATACAATTCGGCAGGTAATTTCGTTAATAAAATAAAGCAGATGCTTAAAGCAATAATACCTGTGAAATGTGGAATGGGCGGAGACGGATTATAATAAATGCGGCCCCGCAGTGAAATTATTTGTTGCGCAAAGTCGATAGATATTCCAAAATGCCCTTATAGTATGCCTCTGCCACAATTTCAATCCTTTTTGGATAAACGAACCCCTCGAAATTGCCATCGTTCGCAGTTAAGAGGCGGCACTCCTTATCATTGTCCTGATAGAGGGCTTCGCCATATACCAGGGTTCCGTGGGTGAGGCGCGTAAGGGCAAGGTCTCTCGAATACACGCCTTCAGCAGTGGTCGGAAGGCAGTTTTTTGCCAGGTAGGTTGCATCCTCCTTTGTAGCTATTGGAACACCGAGGTCCGCCGATAAATGATGAATGACTTTGCTGCTCAAGCTGATGGAGTTTTCAATACCGGGGCTGATTAAGAGCCTCAAAAAATTGAGCCGGCCGGCTTCCGTTTCAAGGTCTTTTGAAACCACACAGCCGCCTACAAAAGCCATCACAAAATCTTTTGGTGTAGTTTGCCTCCAGCCAATATTGCGTTCATTTACATTATAGTGGATGATTACCGACAGGTCGGGGTGGAAACGGTTCATTTTTTTAGCCCTTTCGGCCATGTCCACCGAACCGAAAACTTTTGCGAACAGCACTTTGTCGCCAAGGCGCAGCCGGAGCAGCCTTAGCTCTTTAGGCGACAGCAGGCCGGCTTTAACAAGGCTGTCGGCATAAGCGGCTCGCCGTATTCTCCTTTTCCATTCGCCGAAAGTAATATCGAGCGACGACAAAGCGGTATCGTTGCGGGTAAGCATAACCAGCGCCCCTTTCAGTTCCAGTTTCTTTTTAAGGAGCAGCGCCGTAAAAAAGGTAAGGTTTCCTTCAATGAGCCTGAAGGTGTCGCATTTGCCGTTGGCATGGCACTGCAAGGTCATGCACCTGCTTTCGGTATTGCCCATGGCATAAGTGCCGCCGATGTGCCCGGGGTCTATGGCCACCCTTAATCCCGCCAGGGGCATGTCTTCCGACTGTGGCTTGCCGCCGGAATGGAATGTGTGCTGTGCAGGGTTTGAATCGCCGGAGGTGCGGCTGTGCCGCTTGCGGAGTTCGCGGAGCATACTTTTCAGTTCGCCCTCCGTCATGGTGTCTATCATACCCGAGAGGTATCCGGCATCGCTCCAGCTTAAGGCGAATTCGGGGCTATCGCTTTTGTCTCTTATCTGTGCATGGCTATAAAGATATAAGCTGTCGCCGGTGAGCCGCACATAGTTTTTCACAGCGGCATCCTTCGAAAAAAAAGCATTCAGTTTGGCAAAGGTTTGTTCGCGTACAGACTGCCCCCTGGCTGCACCGGCAAAGATTATAGCAAGCCACATAAGCGGCAGAATAACGGCATTTGGCAGAAAAATGAGTACTTTGCGGCGGAATATCCGTTTGATGAACAATATGTTAAAAGCTGAAGACATACACGGTACCGATTTTACGCCGGAACTTAAATTTACTGCCGCCCGCAGCGGCGGTAAGGGCGGCCAGCATGTGAACAAAGTTTCCACGAAGGTAGAACTTCATTTTGATTATTTGCAGTCGGTTTTATTAAATGATGAACAAAAAAGGTTCATAAGTGCGAAATTAAGAAGATACATCAACAAGGAAGGCATACTGAAGATAACATCCGACGTTGAAAGAAGCCAGCTTCAAAATAAGAACAACGCCATAAAAAAATTCCTTACCCTGTTGGAATCGGCGTTCAGAAAACCGAAAAAGAGAATAAAAGTGAAGCCCGGTGCGGCGTATCACAAAAAGAGGCTCGAACGGAAAAAGATACAGTCGCGTAAAAAGGAAAGGAGGAGAGCCATACACGGCGAATGATGATTTTTTTTGCACGAACTGCTCATTGTAAAGGGTTAATTGTAAATTTGCCATATTCTTGCCCTGATGGAAACCCAAGGGTTTAAGAATATTATATAACAAATGAAACGAGGCCTTAAAGCATTACTCATTACTTTCGCAACCACTGCAAACATGGCAACAGCTATGGCGCAGGGTACGCCCTGCCTGCAAAAAGAGGTGGCATACAAGGCCGGCAAGCTTTCATTTTCGGCCTGTACCGGCGATTTTAATAATGACGGAAAAGAAGATATAGCCGTGGTGAACTACAACGGCGACAACGTAACCATCATGCTGAACAACGGCAACGGTACTTTTGCCAGCCCTGTAAGCTATCCCGCAGGCCACTACCCTGCTTCGGTAAAGGCTGCGGACTTTAACGGCGACGGCAAACTCGATCTGGCGGTGGCAAATGTGGGCAGCGAAACCATATCCATATACATAGGCAAGGGCGACGGCACCTTTGAACCAAAAAAAGACATGCCCGGCGGCGCCTTCCCCTGTTTTGTGGCCACAGCCGACTTTAACGGAGACAAGAAAACCGACCTTGCCGTGTCCAACGACAGCAGCAACGTGGTAACCATTTACCTCGGCAACGGCGACGGAACATTCAGCACCAAAGGCGCATTTCATGTAGGCGAGTACCCCTCCGCCATGACCATAAACGACCTGAACGGCGACGGCAAACTGGATATAGCCGTAACCAATACCGGAGGCAACAGCATATCGGTACTTCCAGGAAACGGCGACGGCACCTTCGGCAAAGACGCTGAATACCCCGTGGGCAGCTACCCAAGCGGAATTGCAGCAGGCGACTTTAACGGCGACGGCAAATTGGACCTGGCAGTAGCCAACAGTGTTAATGCAAGCATTTCCATACTCAACAACAAAGGCGACGGCACTTATGCCAGGGCAATAAACTATGCTGCAGGCGGAGGCGGACCCATATCCATCGTTTGCGCCATATTCAACAAAAACGGTTATTCCGACCTTGCCTGCTGCAATGCGGGCACCAACAACATATCCATATTCCTGAACGACGGCAAAGGAACCTTTCCTGCCCCGATAAACAAGCAAACCGGCATTTCGCCCATTTACATCCTCGCCGCCGACCTCGATCACGACGGCAATATGGATGTAATTACCGTTAACAATAACGAGAACGGAAGCGTGTCGGTGCTGCTGGGCTGCAAGCAATAAGCGGATTATACTTCCGCATTACCATACAAGTGATTATTATATTCGCGCCCGGTTTTAAAACCAGAGCCAAATAATTCTATATTTGCCCGAATTTTAGAAAGCGGTTTATGGAGAACACTACAATTAAGGTAAGGCATCCGAAAGCATTATGGATCCTTTTTATGACGGAAATGTGGGAGCGCTTCGGGTATTACCTGATGGTGGGCATTTTCTTCCTCTATCTGATAGACCCGCGGCAGCACGGCGGTAAAGGTTTTGACGCCGCCATGGCAGCCGATATTGTTGGCTCCTACATTGCACTGGTTTATCTTACCCCGTTCATAGGCGGGCTGATAGCCGACCGCTTTCTGGGCTACCGCCGCTCCATTATAATAGGCGGCTCGCTGATGGCCATAGGTTATTTCGGGCTGGCATTGCCGGGCAATACGGCCATGTACATTTCACTTCTTCTTGTAATAACAGGCAACGGCTTTTTTAAACCCAACATAAGCACCCTCCTGGGCAACATATACAGCGCCGAAGAACTGAAGCCTAAAAAAGACGGAGCCTACAACATCTTTTACATGGGAATAAACATAGGCGCATTCTTCTGCAACTTTGTGGCCGCCCTGTTAAGGAACAAATATGGCTGGGGCTACGCCTTTGCCGCCGCCGGGGTAGGTATGACCATTGGACTTGGCATTTTTATAAGCATGATGAAAGAGGTAAAAGCCGGCGATGTGATAAAGCCCGTTCAGAAAGAGGACATGCCTTTGAGCAAGATATTCCTGTACGTATTCGCCCCTGCCATTGCCGCCGGAGCCATTGGCTGGAACATGGGCCACATCATAGGTCATACCCTGTTCAATTCCAAAAGCGACGATGCCTTTATGTTCGCCTGCGTACCCATTATTTATTTTTATGTCAGAATCCTGTTCCAGTCCAAAGGGCAGGACAGGAAAGGACTTGGCGCCCTGCTGTCCTTTTTTGCGGTAAGCATTGTGTTCTGGGTTATATACAACCAGAACAGCACCTCGCTCACCATCTGGGCCGAAACCTATACCAACCGCCACATGCCTAACGCCGCCGTTAAATACACAAAACCCGTTGGCATGCTTCAGTCCGTTACAACCGACTCCATGACCGTGGACAAGATAGACAACCACTTTGTCGATCAGCTTGACGCCAAAGGCAATACAGTAGAGGTAAAAGGCCTGTCGCCCTATCTGCAGAACCTGCCCAAAGACCAGTGGCCCAAGCCCGGACAAAAGGAGAATCTCATTTCCACCGAGTTATTTCAATCTGCCAACCCTATATACATTGTCATCTTCACCCCGCTGCTGCTCGGCCTGTTCGGTTTCCTGAAAAGAAAAAACAAGGAGATTAACACCCCGCTTAAAATTACTTTAGGCATGATTGTAGCCGGCCTATCGTCGCTCACCATGTATTTTGCCGCCGAAAGCACCAACATATACATTGACAAAACGAGCATGAGCTGGCTCTTGAGCACCTATGCCATATTTACCGTTGCCGAACTGATGATCAGCCCTATCGGCCTGTCGCTCGTTTCCAAACTGGCTCCTGCGCGGCTCACCGCCGTAATGATGGGCGCCTGGTTTCTTGTAAACTCCATTGCAGGCAAGGTATCGGGCATGATGGCGAGCTACTGGGACAAGTTCAGCGATAAGGGAAATTACTTCCTCATATTGTTTGCCCTGGCGCTGGTATCGGCCGTGGTAATGTTCCTTATGGTGAAATGGCTGGCCTCTGTGGTAAGGGAGCTTACAGGCAGCAACTGATACTTGTTTGATTAAGCGAAGCACAGGCAGAATCTTTTTGATTATTTTATACAGGGCGTGCCCCCATGCTGCGCAAGGGGTCGGGCTATACGGTACAAGTCCTCGTCCCGTC
>JABEUT010000099.1 GCA_013044305.1 Bacteroidia bacterium | reverse complement strand
GCTATTTGTTCAGGCGTGTACCGGCGCAGCCGATGTTTCGTAAATTTTGTTGCTTCCATTGATTGCTTTTTGGGCAACAAAACTACTATGCGCTTATATGGCTGTCAAGACGTACTTGGTCGGTTGCTTACGACCATAATAATATAGGTGTTTACCAAGTATCACTTGAAAGTATGAAGGACTTTAAGAGTACAGGAACTATTATTGTTCCTGTTCCTTTGTTAAAAAACATCCCAATGAATGGGATTGGGGGAGTGGGATTATATGTTTAGCCCTCCTTAAAAGGCGGGGCTATTGTTTTTCAACCATAATAGGGATTAAATTTCAAACTGAACCACTGCCGATATGTAATAAGTAGGGCATAATGGCAGAGCATTTGATTCAGGGCAGCTCAAGACCCAGCTGGTCCGATAGCTTTGCCACGTCGGCATTTTTGCTTTTCATATACTCGAACTTTTCCTGGGCTGTATATGGTTTTGATTTTACCTCTGCTTTCGAAACGGAAACATTTAATTTTAACTGGTCTGAATGAAGCCGGGAGCGCAAAAAGTCAAGCAGCTCGTTTTTGTGTTCTTCAATAGTTTGCATCTGCACGGAATTGCCTACAGTTATTTCATAGGCAGCTTCGGTGTCGCCGGCTTTTATCGGCTGGCACAGGGTCATTATGCTGCACAGGCTTCTCTTTTTTTCCTTGTTCTTCTCTATATAATCTGACCAGGACTGCAGCAATAGCTCCTCGCTTACAGGTTTGGTTTCGCCAGTTGCCTTAACCGCTGTTTTGCTCTCGCCGGGGGTAGGTTCGTCACCTATTAATTTGTGTACCGACAAAAAATTAGGTTTAGGTGTTGTCTTTGGCTTTGCAGTCTCGGCAGGAGCCGAAGGTTTCGAATTATTATTGGCGGGTTCAGCGGCAGCGGCTTTGGCTTCTGTATGTTTTATGGTTTTCGCATCTGCCTGTGATGCTGTTTTGGCTGGGGTGGTGCGTACCGGCTGCTGCAAGGGAGCGGCCGTAGTTGTCTGCTGCAGCTGGGGGGAGCAGAGGCGTATTAAGGTAATTTCTACAAGCAATCGCTGGTTTACCGCCATTTTGTAGTTTATACCACATTGGTTCAATAAGGACAGCCCGCCAAAGAGGAAGTTTTCGGTGCAAAGCGCCGCCTGTGCCACGTACTTCTCCTTCATCTGAACGCCTTTCTCAACAAGTTGGGCCGTTGCCGGGTTTTTTGCAACAACCAAATTGCGGAAATGCTCACTAAGGCCTCCTATGAACAAAAAGCCATCGAAACCGTTAGCCAGTATCTCATCAAAAATCAGCAGTACCTGGGGCACATCGCCTTGTGCAATTCCGTCTGTTATCCTGAAATAGTAATTGTAATCCAGAATGTTAAGGTTGTCAATTACCTTTTTGTATGTTAGTTGTTTTCCGGCAAAACTTACCATTTGGTCATAGATAGAAAGCGCATCGCGCATAGAACCGTCCGATTTCTCGGCAATAATGTGTAAAGCCTCCGGGTCGGCTGTAATGCCTTCCTGCACCGAGATGTATTGAAGGTGGCCTGCCACATCCTTTAATTGTATCCGCTTAAAATCAAATATCTGACAGCGCGAAAGTATGGTGGGTATTATCTTGTGCTTCTCGGTGGTGGCAAGAATGAATATGGCATAAGAAGGCGGCTCTTCAAGGGTTTTCAAAAATGCATTGAAGGCTTGGGTTGAAAGCATGTGAACCTCGTCAATGATATATACCTTGTACTTGCCTGCCTGCGGTGCCGACCTTACCTGCTCTATAAGAAGCCGTATATCGTCAACCGAATTGTTGGATGCGGCATCAAGCTCATGAATATTCAGGGAGCGCCCGTCGTTAAAGCTTATACAGGAGTCGCATTTATTGCAGGCTTCGCCCTCCGGCGTAAGGTGTTCGCAGTTTATGGTCTTGGCAAGAATGCGCGCACAGCTTGTTTTGCCTACTCCGCGTTGCCCGCAAAACAGAAAGGAGTGGGCAAGATGGCGGTTGGCAATGGCATTTTTCAGTGTGCTTACAATAGATTCCTGTCCTACAACACTTTTGAAGGTTGAGGGGCGGTATTTCCGTGCCGATACAATAAAATCTTCCATCGTCTTTGCCAATCGTGCAAAGATAAGAAGAATGTTTTGATGACAATAACCCTTCAAGCTTCATACTGAATCTAAACCTGTCTGATCACGGAGCCCGACAAACCTTTGTCATCATAAAATAATTGCAAGTTATTCCGGTCTTTTTCGGGCTTTGTTTGTATCCGGAGCAAGCAGGAATGAAGGTTTGCATCCCCTCATAACACAAGCCAATGTATTAATATTTTCGGCAAAGAACATATATCGGTAAGATGTTTTCTTCCCTTTTGGTTTTACTAAAAGAGATGAACCGGGTGCAGGGTCTATTTCTTTTGCGTTCTTATATTGTTGTATATTTGTACAAATGCTGTTTGCAAAATGAAAATAAAGGAAATTATAGCTTTTCTGGAAGCAAAATGCCCTCCTGCTTTTCAGGAATCTTACGACAATTGCGGGCTAATTACCGGCAATGCCGAACTTGAGGCAAAAGCCGTCCTTTTGTCCCTTGACTCTACTGAAGAGGTTATTCATGAAGCCATTGAGAAAGGCTGCAATATGATTATTGCACACCATCCAATTCTTTTTAGTCCAATAAAAAAAATAACGGGCAGGACTTATTCCGAAATGGCAATTATTACTGCCATAAAAAACGACATAGCCATTTACGCCATGCATACCAGCCTCGACAACATTGCAGCCGGTGTAAACGGTAAAATTTCCGAAATTCTCGGTCTGCAGGAAACAACGGTGTTACTGCCTAAAAAGGATATTCTGCTAAAACTCATAACCTATTGCCCCAATAACAAGGCGGAAGAGGTAAGAAATGCAATTTTTGCCGCCGGAGGAGGGGTAATAGGCGGGTATGACCAGTGCAGCTTCAATAGTCAGGGTATCGGAACTTTCCGCGCCGGGAAAAATACCAGGCCTTATGTGGGTAACAGGGGCAAAATTCACTATGAACAGGAGGAACGCATTGAAACCATCATACCGGCCCATTTAGAAAATCAGGTAGTAAGCGCTCTGGTGCAGGCGCACCCTTACGAGGAAGTTGCCTACGACCTGTATCGGCTGGAAAACATTACAATGCAGGTAGGCTCCGGAATGGTCGGGCAATTGCCGGCGCCTATGAAGGAAAAGGAGTTTCTGGCGATGCTCATGAACAAAATGAAGCTGAAATGCATCAGACACAGCCCGTTTACAGGCATGAAGATTGAAAAAATAGCCCTTTGCGGAGGTTCGGGCTCATTTTTACTGCCTAACGCCATAACTGCCGGGGTTCAGGCATTCATAACCGCTGATTTTAAGTATCATCAATTTTTTGATGCCGATAGCAAACTGCTCATTGCCGACATAGGGCATTACGAAAGCGAGCGATTTACGCCTGAAATAGTTTATGACCTTCTAAAAGAAAAATTTCCTACCTTTGCAATCCAAATTTCAAAAACGAATACTAATCCGGTAAATTATTTTTTAAAATGAGTTCTAAATCAGGGAAAAACGGCACTACCAAAAAATCATATCTTCAGGGACTGCAGGGAATGAACCAGGAGGCGCTTGAAGCCGAATTGCGTAATTTATACGAACTGCAAAGAATAGATACCCTGATTGACGAGATAAGGACGCTTAGAGGCGAGCTCCCGTTGGAAGTACAGGAACTTGAAGAGGCGGTTGAAAACCTTAAAACAAGGATAGAAAAACAAAAGGAAGAAACCGAGAACCTCGAAAAACTGATAACTGAAAAGAAAAATACCGCGAAGGATGCCCAAACACTTATCAAGAAATACGAATCGCAGCAAAGTAAGGTGAGGAACAACCGCGAATACGATTCGCTTGGCAAGGAAATTGATTTCCAGAAACTGGAAAT
>JABEUT010000098.1 GCA_013044305.1 Bacteroidia bacterium | reverse complement strand
GGTTATAATGCCATACCGGCAGCCGTAGCCAATACATGGTTCAGGCAGTATTACATATCGGCCGGACCTTTTGTAACCTATCAGCTGAACAAGAAATACGCATTTGACTTCAGGTTGCTTGGGGGCCTGATGTACTGCCAATACCCTGAACAGATATATCTGAACTCAACCACCACCAGCAGCGGCGGAAACCTGCCGGGCAGCGACTCAACCATTTTTTACACCTTCGACATTAAAGGTTCCAACGCCTTCGCCTTCTTTTACCAGATCGGGCTGGGTTTCCGGTTTCAGCTGGTGCGCCGCCTGGGGCTTGTCTTCAATGCCGATTACATGGGGCTTAGGGCCGACTTTAACACCACCATTACCAGCAACGTAAGCAGCGCCCTCGTCAGCATACCCGGTGCAACCACACATACCTACCAGTTCAACCCTAATCCGGTTACCAATCCATTAACCATTGAGCCAACCGATTCGCATCACAACGGTTATTTTATGTGTACCATCGGATTATACTACCGCATCGGCGATCCCATCATTCTTACGGGCGAACTATAATCTGCCGGCAGAGCGCGGCAAAAGGCTGCATCAGGCGCAGAGTAAGCTATGGCAGCATGAACCTGTCCGTTGAAACACCCTGAAACCCTCGCAGAAACTCCGCCGCCGTCATTCTTTTTCTGCCTTCCTGCTGCAGCTCCGTTATTTTCAGGGCAGCGTTGCGGCAGCCAATAAAAAGTTCATCTCCGCGGATCATCAGTTCACCCGGGGCTATTCCAGTCTGCAGCGCCACCTCGCATTTAAAGATTTTAAGTACTGTTTTAACGGGAGCCTGTTCACTTCCCGACTGCATTTCTGTCCATGCGCCGGGATAGGGGCTTAATCCTCTTATAAAGTTGTTGATGTCCGGAGCCGGGCGTGTCCAGTCTATCCTGCATGTTTCGCGGAATATTTTCGGCGCAGGTTTCAAATCAGCAATCGGGTTTAATTCTTGTTTCACCGGTTTTATTTTTCCGTCCGAAAGGGCATCTGTTGTTTTTACAAGAAGCTCCGCTCCCACTGCCATCAGCTTGTCATGGAGGGTTCCGGCATCGTCACTTTCGGCAATATCAACGCTTTGCTGCATGAATATGTCTCCGGTATCAATATCGCGGTTGATGCGGAAGGTGGTTACTCCAGTCTTCTTCTCGCCGTTGATAATGGCCCAGTTGACAGGCGCTGCGCCGCGGTACTGCGGCAGCAGTGAGGCATGCAGGTTGATTGTTCCCAGCGGCGGCATGCCCCACACCTCTTCCGGCAGCATGCGGAAGGCCACCACCACATGCAGGTCGGCAGCTATCTTCCGGAGCTGTTCTAAAAAAACCGGATCCTTCAGTTTTACGGGTTGCATCAGTGCAAGATTGTGCTTCAGGGCATAATCTTTTACGGCCGTGGTGCGCAGCTTCAGTCCGCGGCTTGCAGGCTTGTCAGGGGCTGTAACTACTGCTACTACCCGGTGGGCGCTGTTGCAAAGCGCATCAAGCGAGGCAACGGCAAATTCAGGAGTGCCAAGGAATACAATGCGAAGCGGCTTGGTCATTGGAATAATTTACAGAGGTAAAAGTATGGATTAATATCGTTTGAGATGAAATTGCTCCAAAATGCCCTAAATAAAAATACCGCAACACTATATTTTGATATTTTCGCCGGCATGATCACGCCAGAGGAAAGTATTGCGCCAAAACTTACAGGCAGGTATGCCATACTTTTTTATCTGCTGTTCGGCGTAATTTACATTGGCATTATTGGTCAAAAGGAGGGTGATTTTCTCATCTATCTTTCTGCTTCAAAAGATCTCTTTCTTCATAAGGACATTTATAACACGGGATATATTGACGGATACCGCTACTACTACTCCCTGTTGTTCGCCATTCTTATCTATCCTTTAAGTTTTATACCCTTTGTGGCTGCAAAATACATCTGGATTACGGCCAACGCCTTGCTTTTATGGAGAACAGTAAAATTGATAGGAAGCTATTTTAAATTACAAAACCTGCCCCCGAAAAAGCAATGGTTGTTTGTTATTTTCAGTTGTGCCTTTTCAGCAAACTTTGCGCTATCTAATATTTATCACCAGCAGATAACCATTTTGGTTTTGTTCCTCGCCCTGAAAGGACTGGAATACATTTTTTCGGGCAAAAGCCTGCAAGGGGCTCTAATGCTCGCATTGGGCATAAACATCAAGCTGCTGCCCCTTGTGCTGCTCCCTTACCTCATTTACCGCAGGAAATTTGCGGCAGTCCTGTACACTGTTCCCATATATATCATATTGCTCCTGCTGCCCGCCCTGGCAATAGGGCTACAGGAGAACAACCTGCTGCTTGCAGGCTGGTGGCATTTGGTTAACCCCGGCAACAGGGAGCATATACTGGATGTGAGCCAGCACGGTTTTATAAGCCTTACCTCACTGCTTTCATCGCTGCTCGTGAATGTGCCTATTGACAAGTACGAGCTGCATACGCGAAGGAACATCGCCAACCTTGACCTGGCCACATTAGGCCTTGTAATAAATATGGTGCGGCTGCTGTTCATAGCCTTTACTCTGTACTTCCTGCGTACCCGCCCATTTTTCGGCAAGATAACCCGCACACACCGGTTTTGGGAAATCAGCTATGTATTGCTTATTACACCGCTTCTCTTTCCGCACCAGCAGGCCTATTCATTCTTCTTTGCCATGCCTGCTATGGTATGGATTTTCTTTTATTATTTCACCAGTTATTCTACTATGCAAAGAAACAAACGTAACCTGATGACCGCAATGCTCGCCTTCTCGTTCCTTACTGTTAACGCTTCATTCCTGCTTGGAGAGTACAACCCCTGGTACGAGCACTATAAAATAGTTGCCTACGGTGCGCTGGCACTGGTACCGCTGCTTGCCATGAGCGTGCCTGATTTAAGTGCAGATGGCAAAGGCAATTCGGGTATTACCAGAACTGTTTATCAATCTATCACTCCTGATTGATATTATGGGGAAACCTTTGTTAAGCTACTTCACCCTGCCTGATAATTCAGCCAAAGGGAAAACCCTGTCATATACTACCGTTCCCTTGTCTGTTTTTTGAAGAGAGGCACATTCGGCCGAGGGATCGTGTTCAAAAAACAAAATGGTCTTTTCGTCACAGAATTTCTTCAGCAGCGTTTCTTTTTCCTTCAGGGTTTCGAGTGGGCGCACATCATAAGCCATGATGTAGGGCAGGGATATGTGCCATCGCGAAGGGAACAGGTCGGCACAGAAGAACACCGGAGTATTTTTATAAATGATGCGGGGCAGCATCATGGCTTCGGTATGCCCGTTGGCGTATATTACCGTAAAAGGGAGCTGTCCGCCTCCGTCGCCCTCAACCATTTTTAAATGCCCGCTTTCCTTAATGGGGAGGATGTTTTCTTTCAGGAAGCTTGCCCGCTCCCTGGGGTTGGGATTTACTGCCCATTGCCAGTGTGCAGGAGAACTCCAATAGGTGGCATTTTTGAACGTAGGTTCATAGCCTGTTCTGTCCTTGTTCCATTTAATGCTGCCCCCGCAGTGGTCAAAGTGCAGGTGGGTAAGAAACACATCGGTTATGTCGGCCGAGGTGAACCCGTGTCTATTCAATGATTTTTCAAGCGTATCGTCCCCGTGCGGGTAATAATGGCTGAAGAATTTGGCATCCTGCTTGCTACCCATGCCGTTATCTATCAGCACCAGCCTGTTGCCTTCCTGCACCAGCAGGCAGCGCATGGCCCAGGTGCACATGTTGTCTTCTCCGGCAGGATTCAGTTTCTGCCACATGGTTTTGGGCACCACGCCAAACATGGCCCCTCCGTCGAGTTTAAATAAACCGGTATCAATCGTGTAAAGTTCCATGCGTATATTTAATTATGGTCGGTTGCACATTGCATTTACTCTATCCCTTTTATACATTTATCTGTCCTGATTAATCGCCGTGCAAAGTTATAAAGATTGATTGGTTGATAAAGTTTTAACAGCGCTTACGGCAGGAAGAGGCAGGGAATTTATTTTTGAACCGGATATATCTGTCAACCCGATTCATGAGAGTACACCTGATAGCCATAGGCGGCAGCGCCATGCACAACCTTGCAATAGCCTTGCACCTGAAAGGAATAACGGTTTCGGGCTCCGACGACGAAATAACCGATCCGGCAAAAAGCAATTTAAAGAAATACGGGCTCCTGCCTCCTGAAGAAGGCTGGAACCCGCTGCGAATTGTACCAGAACTGGATGCGGTGATACTCGGTATGCACGCCCGCGCCGACAACCCGGAGCTGGTAAAGGCAAGGCAGCTCGGCCTGAAAATATATTCCTACCCCGAATACCTGTACGAACAGACGAAAGATAAAACGAGGGTGGTGATAGCGGGCAGCCACGGCAAAACCACCATCACCTCCATGGTGCTGCACGTGCTCAAACTTTGCGGCAAAAAGTTCGACTACATGGTGGGGGCATCGGTAGCCGGATTTAATACAAGTTTGAGTCTTTCGGAAGATGCGCCCATAGCCATTTTTGAAGGCGACGAATACCTTGCCTCCGCCTTGGACAGAAGGCCTAAATTCCTTCTCTACAAACCACAGATTGCACTCATCTCCGGCATCGCATGGGACCATGTGAACGTATTCCCCACTTACAGCGATTACACTGGACAGTTTACTGCATTTATAAAGGCTTTGCCCAAAGGCGGCACCCTGATATACTGCCAGGACGACCCTGAACTTGTCAAACTTGTAAAAGATATTCCCGAAGGGGTAACAGCCATACCCTACAGCCTGCCTGTACTGCCCGATGGCAGTCCGGGTTATGCAGTAGAAAACGGAAAGACCTGCCTCACCGGCCCCGGCGGCAGCGTTCCGCTCGGGATATTCGGCAAACACAACCTGACCAACCTGAACGGCGCGCGTGAGGTATGCAAACTGCTTGGGGTAAGCGAGGCTGAATTTAACAAGTCCATTGCCACTTTCAAAGGCGCTGCCCGAAGACTTCAGGAAGCGGCTTCTGCCGAAAGCCAAACGGTATTCTGGGATTTTGCACATTCGCCGTCGAAACTCCTTGCCACCATTGAGGCGGTTAAAGAACAGTATCCCGCGCGTAAACTGATAGCCTGCATGGAACTTCATACCTTCAGCAGCCTTACCAAGGAGTTTCTGAAGGAATACAAGGGAACCATGAACCGGGCTGATTACCGTATTGTATATTACAACCCGCATACGCTCGCCCATAAAAAACTTCCCCGCCTTGAGCCGGAGGAAGTGAAGGGCTGTTTTGGCGAAAATGTTGAAGTTTTTACCGAAACGGCACAGATGTTATCCTCCATTAAAAAAATTAACGGCACCAATACCAACGTGCTCTTTATGAGTTCGGGGAACTTCGACGGACTGGATATAAAAATCATTGCCCAAGATCTAACCAGTTAGGCAGCGCGGCAAATCTTTGACAAGTTTTTATTAAATTTGCATTACCATTCAAAAATTACACCTTCCGGTATGATACAGCGCATAATAAACGCCATAGTGGCATGGTTCGAAAAACAGGCCTTCGGGGTTTGTGACTCCATTGGCAACAAGCTGGGCATTAAAAGCACAACCATACGCCTCTATTTTATCTACTTATCGTTTTTCACCTTCGGCTCCCCCATCATTCTTTATTTCGTACTCGCATTTTTACTTGAGAACAAAAGATTTTTCTTCCCGCAGCGAACCGCCAGGAAACGGATCTGGGATTTGTAACAAGTTCAAACAATTTACATGAAGAGAAAGATACTGATTACCGGCTCCAACGGACTGCTCGGCCAAAAACTTGTGTACAGGCTTTTAAAAGAGACCGGTGTTTCCGTTATTGCAACGTCCAAAGGCGAAAACCGCCTGAAGCGTAAGGATGGATATGTTTTCGAAAACCTCGATATAACCGATGCTGCGTAAGTAATGAAAGTTCTGCATAAATATGCCCCGGATGTGGTAATTAATACTGCTGCCATGACGGTCGTAGACGGCTGTGAGAGCAAGCCCGAAGAATGCCATAAATTAAATGTGGATGCCGTACACAACCTGATAAACGCAATGAAAGAG
>JABEUT010000097.1 GCA_013044305.1 Bacteroidia bacterium | reverse complement strand
CGAGTTTAGAATAAACCGCAACCTCTTCAAGCATGGCTAAGAATTTGAATTTACTCTCCTTGGAATATTCTTCCACATCCTTCTTAATCTTTTCGCTTGAAGATTCATTTTCTCCAAGATCAAGGTCATTAAGCATTATAAATAATTTTGAAATCTCATCTTTATTTGTGAAATTCTCCCAAATAGAACTTAAATTCTTTATTCTGTTAAAACTCCTTTGCTTTGAATACTGGTACAGGGCAATGCTTATACCGCCTGCTGCAACCAAAGTGTTAATGAATGGGAGAATAGTACAACACATAACTCAACTGTTAAGGACACAAAAGTACGAACTTTCTTTGCTATAACCAAGGTTCAAATTAGGCTCAATTTCCGCAATTCTTTTACCTTTTTTTGATTTAGTCGGGGTGGCGGGACTCGAACCCACGGCCTCCACGTCCCGAACGTGGCGCGCTACCATCTGCGCTACACCCCGATTTGCCGCCGTTCGCCGGGGAACCGCAGACCGGAATCTTTGAGCAGCCTGCCTGCGGATGTTAACCACCGGCCGCCGCCAAAATGTCGCCAAAAGTATTAATTTTGTGCCAAACATAACCTAACCGTGTCAAAATTAAAAACGTTTTTCCTCTGCACCTGCCTCTATGTATCTGCTGCATACAGCGCCATGGCTGCACCGCCTAAATACAAATTATCGTTCGCCATAAAGGGGCTCGAACATAAAGTGTGCCTGCTCGGGTTCTATTACGGCGATAAAACATATATAAGCCTCGACAAGAACGGCAAAGACGATACCGTAGTTGCCGATGCCCATGGCAGCTTTACCTTTTCGCGCGACACCACCCTCCAACCCGGAATATACTTTGTGCTCACCCGCACAAAAAAATCATTCCAATTTATTATTGACAAGGAACAGAAATTCAGCATTGAAGGCGATACGGCCGGCGACTTTATCACCAACCTGAAGGCAAAGGAATCGCCCGAAAACAGCATGTTCTTCGATTACCTGCGCTATGTAACGGTAAAGCATCTGGAAGCCGTAAAGTACGAGAAACAGAAGAACTCGGCCATGATAGACTCTGTGAACCGTGAGGTACAGCGCTACAAAGATGATTTTGTGCGCAAACACCCCGATATGCTGCTTTCCACCG
The DNA here is from genome assembly GCA_013044305.1 of Bacteroidia bacterium. Classification (GTDB taxonomy): domain Bacteria; phylum Bacteroidota; class Bacteroidia; order JABEUT01; family JABEUT01; genus JABEUT01. Next base: position 7,253 of record JABEUT010000097.1, on the reverse strand, counting down.
TGTTCAAAGCCAACGAAGAACCGGTATTGCCCCCTACGCCCAAACTGCCCAACGGCCGCCCCGATTCCACATTCCCTTACCGCTACTATAAAGCCCACTTCTTCGACCATGTGAACTTTTCCGACGGCAGGCTGGTGCGCACACCCGTGCTGTTCCCTCTTATAAAGGAGTATCTCGACCGGCTTACCATGCCCATACCCGATTCGGTTATAGTGGCCGCCGATTACCTTGTGGGCAAAGCCAAAGCCAACCGCGAAATGTTCAAATTTGTGGTTGCATACATAACCAACAAATACGAAACATCCAACATTATGGGCATGGATGCCGTTTTTGTGCACATGGCCGACAACTATTACACCCCCGATCAGGCATACTGGGTAAGCCCTTCGCAACTGGAAAAGCTGAAGGAACGGGCCGCACAGCTAAAGCCGGTGCTTATAGGCAAGCACGTGCCCCCTCTTGCATTGCCCGATACCTCATTGGCAATACAGGTGATTGATTCAGTAAGGGCGCGATATACGGTACTCTATTTCTGGGATTACGATTGCGGTTTCTGCCAGAAGGAAACGCCCAAACTGGTAAAATGGTATGATTCGGCAAAAGCGCAGGGTATAGAAGTGTATGCGGTGGAAACAAACGAGAACGAGCTGGCAAAATGGAAAGATTACATACGTAAAAACAACCTCGACTGGATTAATGTGGCCGATAGATATCACACAAGCAACTTCCACCACGTGTTCGCCATCGTTTCAACGCCTGTGGTTTATGTGCTTGATGAGAACAAGAACATCATAGCTAAAAACATTGACGTAAGCGAGCTGAACAAGGTAATAAAGCACGACATAGAGATTCAGAACGCCAAAAGGGGGAAAAATTAGGCTGAAATCTTTTTCAGTATCTCGTCCCACTCGCTTTGTACCATACCCAATGCAATACGTTTCATCCGGCTGGAGGCGCCTTTTTGTATGGTAATTTTACTCCTGCTGATGTTTAATTTTTCCGCAAGGTAATCTACCAGATACCTGTTCGCCTGCCCGTCAACCGGTTTGGCTTTTATTTTTACGGATAGCATATTGGGCGACTCCACATGCAGTTCATTGTGCGAGGCCCCGGGTTTCACCTTTACAAAAATAACGAGCATAACCCGTATTTACTTCGGAGTGCCGCTGTCCAAGTCGTCGTTTACGTGTTCGGGCATACTCTGGTACTGGGCGTATTGCGCCGCGCTAAGCACGCTCCGCATCTTGTAGTTCCTTTGCTCGCGCAGGTCGCGCAGCTTGCTCATCATTACATCGCGGCTGGGCTCTTTGGTGTTGCGTTCATCTTCCACGCCCTGTGCATAGGTCTCCTCTATGGCTAGTATTTTTGTCTGCTGATCGGGGGTAAGGTTGCTAACCAGCGCTTTGATGGCCTTAAATTCGCGTTGTGCCAGCGGGCTGGGTTTGGATGGCTGTACTGCCTGCTGCGAAAACGCCGCCGTTGCCCATAAGAACAGCCCGGCGGCAATTAAATCTCTGTTTGTTTTCATGTTGGTGTTATTATACATGCCGGTATGTAAATTTGTTTTCATACACGGCAAGCATTCTTGCCTCTCTTTATACCCCATGCGGGAGTAGCCCGTTTAATTTGCTGCCTGTTCCTTGTCCTTCTGTTCCAATTCCGTTTTACCTGTAAAGGCCATCAGCTGCTGCATGGTTCTTTTCATGCCTTCGTTGGAGCCGTCGAGGAATATCACGTTTCCTTTTCCCACCTCGGCAAAGTTCTTTATCGCTTCGGTCCACATGCTGAACATGATCACCGTCATGTCGGCGTTGATTGTTTCCATCTGCTTGGCCGATTCCACAATACCCTTGGCTACTTCCTGACGGAACAGCGCCACCCCGTTGCCGCGCAGCTGCGAGGCAAGGCGCTCGGCTTCGGCAGTAATGCGTATGGCGTTGCCTTCGGCCTCGGCGGCTTTGGTTTTGGTTATGAGCAGGGCCTGTCCTTCGTTTTCGGCGGCCTGCTTCAGGTTGTTGGCGGCAACCACTTTTGCCATCGACTTCATAATGGCTTCGTCGAAGGTAATGTCGTTAAGCTGCAAATCAATCAGGTGGTAGCCCCAGCTGCCCAGCGTTACATCGAGCTGGTTTTTTACATGCACCACTATCTCGCTTCGCAGCCCGAGTATTTCGCTCTGTTTAAGGCTTGCAACATAACTGCGTATGGCGGCCTCAATGGTACGTACAAGGGCCTGCATGAAACTTTTTTCGTCAATGAATTTAAAAGCCACGTTCTTTATGGTTTCCTCCTGCTGGTCTACCACCGAAAAAAGGAGCATGGCCTTAAAGTTTACGTTTGCCTGATCCTGTGTGATGGCCTGAAACTCCAGATCAACCGACCTGTTTTGTATGGATATGCGCCGATGCAAAGTCTCAATGAAAGGCAGTTTGAAATTGAGCCCGGGCCCCATGATGCGCCTGTACTTGCCAAATACGGTAATAACCGCTATAAAGCCCTGCTGAACGGTAAGGAACCCCGAAAAGATGAAGGCTACTGCAAAAATGGCTATCAAGCCGATAAGTATGTTTGTCATAATAGATGAGTTTAAAGATACAAAGTAAAACATTTTACCTTAATAAGGCCTTATTTTAATGATTTGGTGCAAAAAACAAACCGCTTTTCCCGCAAAATATCACACTTCAACCATGTTTATTTGCGTATCTTCGCCGTTAAAACGTGGACACCCTCGACAGTAAGGAATAAACACCAATCAAACCTGTAAAGATGACAGTTACCGCCAAAAAGATACAGATGGTTGACCTGACCAGCCAGTATGCCAAAATACAGCAGGAAATAGACAAGGCCATACTTGATGTGGTACACTCGGCCGCATTCATCAACGGCCCTGCCGTAAAAAACTTTCAGGCGGAACTGGAAAAATATCTCGGAGTAAAGCATGTTATACCCTGCGCCAACGGCACCGACGCCCTGCAAATAGCCATGATGGGGCTGGGGCTTAAGCCCGGCGACGAGGTGATAACAGCCGATTTTACTTATGTGGCCACAGCTGAAGTAATAGCATTGCTTGGGCTAAAGCCGGTGCTGGTAGACGTTTACCCCGATACATTTACCATAAATATAGAAGCCCTCGAAAAAGCCATCACCCCTAAAACCAAAGCCATTGTGCCGGTACACCTCTTCGGGCAGTGCGCCGAAATGGACGAGCTGGCGGCAGTGGCAAAAAAGCACGGACTGTTTATCATTGAAGACGCCGCCCAGGCAATAGGAGCGGACTATATCAGCGCGAACGGAATACGCATAAAAGCAGGAGCCATAGGCAATGTGGGCTGCACCTCCTTTTTTCCGAGCAAAAACCTGGGCTGCTATGGCGACGGTGGCGCAATGTACACCAACGACAGCGAACTTGCCGCCAGGTTAAAGATGATAGCCAACCACGGCCAGTCGGTGCAATACCACCACGATACCATTGGCGTAAACTCGCGGCTGGACAGTATACAGGCCGCCATATTGAGCGTTAAACTCTCGCACCTTGATAAATATACCGCCGCACGAAGGAAGGCTGCCGACTTTTACGATAAGTCATTTTCCGCCATGCCGGCAATAAAAATACCCGTAAGAAGTAAAAGGTCAACCCACGTTTTCCATCAGTACACCCTGCTCATTGAACAGGGCGACCGCAACAAGATAAAGGAGCAGCTTGCCGCCAAGGGCATACCCGCCATGATATATTACCCCATACCGCTACATTTACAGAAAGCATACCGCGACCCGCGCTACCGCGAAGGCGACTTTCCGGTTACCGAAATGCTGTGCAGCAAGGTGCTCTCGCTGCCCATGCACACCGAACTCGATGAGGAAACACAGAACTATATTGTGCGCAGCCTGGAAGAATGCCTCTCCCTGTAGTTTAAAAATGGGCGCGCATATAATCACGGGTTCATTTCAGGGAGATGACTTTCAATAATATCAGGGATAACTATTATACATAGCAAATGATATTATCCTTACCGCAACCGTTTTGCACAAGCACGGCAAAGGCTTAAAACAGATTGCCAAAAAAAACTTAATTTTACGCCAAAATACTTGCCAATGCCCAAAAACTTTGTTTCAAATACCGACGAAACTGTTAATATGTTCAAGAACCCCATTCTTGAAAAGTTTTCGCGCATTCACTGGTCGGTGCCTTTATACATCTTTGTGCCCGTAATTATATTTTTCATGTACAGGTCCTTCTGGGTTTACCACCTCACAGGGCTCACCGTAGCCGGCCTGTTCGTTGCCGGAATATTTGCCTGGACACTGGCGGAGTACATACTGCACCGCTACCTCTTCCACGCCCACCTGCCCGGCAAGGCAGGAGCCCGGTTAAGCTTTATGATGCACGGCGTGCACCACGACTATCCGAAAGACAGCAAGCGCCTCGTTATGGTACCCGTCATAAGCATACCGCTTGCCCTGTTCTTTTATTTGCTCTACCGCTATTCCTTCGGCAGCGCCCTGGCCGCGCCGCTTTTTTCGGGCATGGTAGCGGGCTACCTTTTTTACGACATGACACATTATGCCATACACCATTACAATACCAAAAACCGCTACTGGCACATGCTTAAACAGCACCATGCCCTGCACCACTATTCCGAGAGCAACAGGGGTTTCGGGGTAAGCTCCAAACTGTGGGACTATATTTTTTTCAGCAACTTCAGGAACACTAAAAATGAAGATGCCGAAAACGAAATTGCCAAGCTTTAGGCAGATCATAGCCGGAGCTGATGTATAATGTACTTTTTTAATGTGGAAGTTAAAATTCCGGAATAAATTGTATACCTTTGAATTTGATTTCAGGAATTTGAATTTCAGTTCAGCATTTTTCATTCGGATATGAAGAAAAAGGACTACACCATTCCGCTTTTATTTACCCTGTTACTTGCCTCCGGAATGAACGCGGGCGCACAAACACCATTCTGGACCGAAACTTTTAACAATGGCTGCCTTTCCGGCTGTTCTGCAAACGGGGTGAATACGGGCAACGGCGCATGGTCAATAGATAATTCCGGCGGATGCAACGATGCTTTTGCCAATGTATGGTATGTAAGCTGCGCCGAAAACGGCAACGCCGTAGGCGCCTGCGGAACGGGCTGCGGAGCCGCACCCACCCTGCATATAGGCTCAACCACACTTGGCGACCTGGGCGCCTCCTACGATGCCGGATACCTGTCAGGTCCTTGCCCCAGCGGCTCTGGCACCTGGACCAACACACGGGCTGTTTCGCCATTAATTTCTACGGTTGGCAAAAGCGGAATCAGCGTATCATTTAATTACCTGATGTTCGGTGAGGCGCCCATGAATGACTACGGCTGGGTAGATTACAGCACCAACGGCGGCGCAACATGGACCAACCTTGTTTACCCCGCACAAACCTCTTGCTGCGGCGGACCATGTAATTCTTTTCTGCAGGGCATGTGGGGAAACTATACATCGGGCGTATTGCCTTCGGCGGCTAATAATATCAATAATTTCCGGCTTCGCTTTGGTTGGATAAACGACGATGACGCATCGGGTAACGACCCCTCGTTTGCCATAAGCAATCTGCAGGTGCGCTACCTGGTGCTCCTGCCGGTTGAACTCCTTGACTTTACCGCCCAGTATTCAGAAGAGGAAAATGTGGTGAACATTGCCTGGTCAACCGCCACCGAAACCAATAACTCTTACTATACCGTTGAGCGTTCACCCGATGGCGCCGGCTTCAGCGTGCTGGCAACCGTTAAAGGGGCTGGCAACAGTTCAGTTACCAGGTACTATACAGCGGTGGATCCCTCGCCATACGGAGGAACATCTTACTACCGCCTGAAGCAAACCGATTTCGACGGCAATTCGGTAGTGTACAACCCCGTTGCCGTTACGGTAACAAAAACAAGCGTAATTACGGTATATCCGAACCCCGCAGGTTCCTTTATCAATATAAACTATTATGCCCCCTCGCAGGGAAGCGCCTCAACGCTGTCCATAATTGATTATACCGGTCGCATCCTTACATCACAGCCGCTGCTGTCGGTAAATCAGGGAACAAACACCTGCCATATCAACACCTCGCGGCTTGCCGCGGGCATTTACATATTGCGCCTCGAAACCGCGGGCGGGCTCACCATCTTCAGCAGGTTTGCAAAACAATGATGGCAGGCAGAAAACCCCGAAATAGCGGCGTATGATATTTTGTTTAAATTTGCTGAACCAATTATCCTTACAATGAAGAAGTTTTACTTACCAGCCCTTGCCGTGATTTGGGCCATGGCCTTTGCCTATCCGGTTACGGCACAGATTACCCTTACCCAGGCAGACATGCCCAAGGCGGGCATAACGGTTGTTTCCAACTACGACCTTTCTCCTACGGTAACACCGGGCAGTTCAGGCGCAAGCGTAAACTGGAACTTCTCCGCGCTGAACAACAGTTCGTCGCAAACCACCACATTTGTAACAGCGGCATCCACGCCTTATGCAGGCAAATTTCCGGCTGCCAACCTTGCCGACAGTATTTACGACACGGCGGGCTATACATTCCTATCCAGCACCTCAAGCGCATTTTCGGTTGTAGGCGTTACCTCCATTGCAGGCTACAATATTGATGCCCAGTTTACACCGCCCCTCGAAGAAGTAGGGCTGCCGGCCAATTATCTCAACCATATTTCGGGAACCACCAATGTTTCAACCGGCGCCATGGCATTTCACTCCCCTCCGTTCGATTCGGGCAAGGCCCACCTGCAGTTCAATTATGCCGACACCATTGATGCCTGGGGATCGGTAACCACCCCCTCGGGAACCTATTCCGTGCTGCGGCAGAAGCATTACGAACTGGATAAGGACAGCCTCTTTGTGCACAATACCATCACCCACCAGTGGTCGTACTATCCTTCCTCGCCAAAGCCCACAAAGTCGTATGAATACGTATGGTTCGCCAATGCCGTAAATTACCCCATAGTACAAATGAAAATGGACAGCACCGGTAAAAATGTGGTAAATGTATTATGGTACCAGGGGCCGCTCGGGGTAAGCACGGTGAATGCAAAGCAGGGCGGTATCAGCGTATATCCCAACCCCTGCACTTCGCAGATTACCTTTATGCCCGCCAACGCTTCCGGCACCAGAATACTGAACGTATTTGATGTGGCAGGCAGGCAGATGACCACGGCCTCCATGGGCAACGGCGCCTATTACCTGAACACATCGGGCTATGCAAAGGGGCTATACCTCTACCGCAT
>JABEUT010000096.1 GCA_013044305.1 Bacteroidia bacterium | reverse complement strand
CTTGAAGGCGATAAGCAGCCCATCGGGAAAAGCGACAACCCTAAGCCCTTCACTACACACACTATAACTTTGAACCCCCTTTCGGGGAGAAGGGGGGCGGTTTATCTCTTCACCGACGGTTTTGCCGACCAGTTTGGCGGACCAAATGGCAAGAAGTTTAAATACAAGCAACTTCAGGAAAAGCTATTGGCAATCAGCCATCAGCCATTGGCTGAACAAAAAGCGGAGCTGGAAAAAGAATTTGAGCAGTGGAAAGGTTCTTTAGAACAAACCGACGATGTGTGTGTGATTGGGATAAGGATATAGCTTCAAAATTAATTACCCCTTTGGGAGGTTGGGGGCTGTTATGGAGCAAACGGACGATGTATGTGTGATCGGAATAAGAATATCCGACAGATGATTTTTGCCAACTAATTTTTATATTTGCCCAACAAATAAAACACGAATAAATTATGAATTTTTCACTGTCAGAAGAGCATTTAATGATACAGAAGGCCGCCCGCGACTTTACAAATGATGTATTGAAACCCGGGGTTATTGAACGCGACGAGCATCAGAAATTCCCCGAAGCGGAAATAAAAAAGATGGGCGAACTTGGTTTTCTCGGCATGATGGTGAACCCCAAATACGGAGGAGGAGGAATGGACACAATATCGTACGTTCTCGCCATGGAGGAAATTTCAAAGATGGACGCCTCGGCGTCGGTGGTGATGTCGGTAAATAATTCTTTGGTATGCTGGGGGCTTGAAACCTTTGGAACGGAAGAACAAAAACAGAAATATTTGGTTCCGCTTGCCAAGGGCGAATCCATAGGCTCCTTCTGCCTCTCGGAACCGGAAGCCGGCTCCGATGCCACCTCACAGCATACAACAGCCATACTCAAAGGCGGTAAATACATTCTGAACGGCACTAAAAACTGGATTACCAACGGAGGCCATGCTTCCACCTATCTGGTAATTGCCCAAAGCAATCCGGAGAAAGGCCATAAAGGCATCAACGCATTTATTGTTGACCGTAAATCGCCGGGACTTACGGTTGGAAAAAAAGAAAATAAGCTTGGGATAAGGGGCTCCGACACGCATTCCATTATGTTCACGGACGTGGAGGTGCCTGTGGAGAACCGCATAGGCGAAGATGGATTCGGGTTCAGATTCGCCATGAAAACATTAAGCGGCGGACGCATCGGTATCGCTTCACAGGCATTGGGCATTGCCTCCGGTGCTTATGAGCTCGCTCTTGCCTATTCCAAAGAAAGAAAAGCTTTCGGAAAGCCGATATGCGAGCATCAGGCTATTCAGTTCAAACTGGCCGATATGGCTACGCAAATTGACGCGGCACGCCTGCTATGCCTGAAGGCTGCATGGCTGAAAGACCATCACCTGGACTATACCCAGGCGGGAGCCATGGCAAAGGTTTTTGCTTCGCAGATAGCGATGGAGATTACAACCGAAGCGGTGCAGGTGCATGGAGGCTACGGTTATGTGAAGGAATACCATGTAGAGCGGCTGATGCGCGATGCCAAGATTACGCAGATATACGAAGGAACTACCGAGGTTCAGAAGATAGTAATATCAAGGTCTGTGCTTTCGTAACCGGTTAATACGAGACCGCTACCGGTTTCATTATTATTTTACCAGCTTCGCCAGTTCATTATCCAGCGCGTTGCCCCGAAGGTCTCTTGCTATAATAACTCCTTTGGCATCGAGCAGCCAGTTACTGGGGATAGATTGAACGCCGTAAATGGATGCCGCTTCCGAACTCCATGCTTTCAGGTCGCTTACATGGTCAGGCCATACCAGCCCGTCGTGCTTAATGGCATTTACCCAGGCCGCCTTGTTCTGGTCGAGCGAAACGCTGAATATCTTGAACCCTTTTGCGTTGCTGAATTTTTTGTCTTTGAATTTATTATACGCCGCAACTACGTTCGGGTTCTCCATACGGCAGGGGCCGCACCACGATGCCCAGAAATCTACCAACACGACATTGCCGCGAAGGGCATACAAGTCGAGCTGCTTGCCGTCGGGATTGTTGAATTTCAAATCGGGCGCTACGTTGCCGACCTCTAAACCGTCGGTGTTTCCGGTTGGCTGGGCTTTAATGAATGCGAGCATGGCCAGTACTGCAGCAAATGCAAAAAGAAGGATGTTGATGCGTTTCATAAAATGTTATGGATTAAATAATGGGTTATTGGTAAATATGCCGGTTAAACTGTGTCTGAAAAAACAAAACAAATTTAGTCATTTTCTCACAATATCTGCGCCTAAAGCACGCAGGCGTTTATCAATAAACTGGTATCCACGGTCTATCTGTTCAATATTATGTATGGTGCTTTTACCTTGCGCCGATAGTGCGGCTATAAGCAGTGCGACTCCGGCGCGTATGTCGGGCGAAGTCATTGAAATACCCCGCAGGCTGTGCTCGTGATTCAGTCCTATTACAGTAGCGCGGTGCGGATCGCATAGAATTATCTGTGCTCCCATGTCAATGAGTTTATCTACAAAGAACAAGCGGCTTTCGAACATCTTCTGATGAATAAGCACACTTCCCTTTGCCTGAGTGGCTACCACCAGCACCACGCTAATAAGGTCGGGGGTAAAGCCCGGCCAGATAGCATCGGAAACAGTTAGTATGGAGCCATCGAGGAAGGTGTCTATTTCATAATTTTCCTGCGCCGGTATATGTATGTCGTCCCCTACCCTTTCAAGTTCTATTCCGAGGCGCCGGAAAGTGGACGGTATTATTCCCAGGTGTTCAAATCCTGTATTTTTAATTGTAATATCGCTCTGTGTCATGGCGGCAAGGCCAATGAAACTGCCTATTTCGATCATATCGGGTAGTATGGTGTGTGTGCAGCCCCCAAGCTGACTTACTCCTTCTATTACCAGCAGGTTGGATGAAATACCCGATATTTTGGCGCCCATGCTGTTCAGCATGCGGCATAGTTGCTGTACATAAGGCTCGCAGGCGGCATTATATATGGTGGTGGTTCCTTTGGCAAGCGATGCGGCCATCAGCACATTGGCCGTTCCTGTTACCGAAGCCTCATCCAGCAGCATGTTGCATCCTGTAAGTCCTCCGTCGGCGCTAACGCTGAACAGGTTGTTATCTTCCTCAAAATTGAACTTCGCACCCAGCTTTTCAAATCCCAGAAAGTGGGTGTCGAGCCTTCGTCTGCCAATTTTATCGCCTCCCGGACGGGCCATATACGCTTTACGGTAGCGGGTTAAAAGCGGCCCTATCATCATGATGGAACCCCGCAACCTTGCACTCTTTTCCTGAAACACAGGCGAGGCAAGCACATCAAGGTTTACATCCTTTGCCTGAAAAGCATAGCTATCGGGCGAAAGCTTCTCTACTTTTACGTCAAGGTCCTGCAGCAGGCTTATCAGGTTGTTTACATCCAGTATGTCGGGTATGTTTTTTATGACCACCCTTGAGGAAGTAAGCAGCACCGCACTGATAACCTGCAAGGCTTCATTCTTGGCGCCCTGCGGAATAAGTTCACCCTTCAGTTTCTTTCCGCCGTTAACTTCAAATGCACCCATTTTATTTTCCTTATTTATCTGTTGTCTCGCAATGTGAACTGCATTTTGCGTAATCGCACCGGTATTGTTCAGACGGCAATTCAGATTCAGTACTGTCCGCCGTTGCCCTTTTGATGTTTCTTGTTCTTCCGCCTGTCCTTATTTTTGCGCTTGTTCCTTCCAAAATGCACCGGTTTAACCACGATTGGCATTTGCACCGATACGTTCCCGAGCCTTGTCAGGTCTTTCAGTTCAAGTTTGCCGCCCGAAAGTTGTTTCAGGTCATCCACTATGGTTTTATCGTTCACCGAACTTTTGTTCCATGTCATAAAAGCTTTTTTCATAAGCATGGCTATTGATTCCACCAGCGCGTCCTTTTCGGATCCGTCCTTATATTTTACGGCTTTTTTGATCAGTTCGTTTATTATTTTGCCGTAATGCTTGTAATTAACCGTGTATATAGGATAATTCAGCCTTTTGGGTTTTGATTCGAGCAGCGACGGCGAGGGTTTGGGATATGGCCCGTCTACATCCAGTTTGTAGTCGGTTATTATATAAAGATGGTCCCACAGCTTGCGGCGGAGTTCCTCGCTATCTTTGGCATACGGATGCACCTGCGTCATGGTTAGAATCACCACTTCGCTTGCCCGGTTCCTCTCCTGTCTGTTCTGGATTCCCAGCAAATGCTGCGCCATTTTCTGGACATGCCGCCCGTATTCCGGTATTATCATGTGCGGGCGCTGGGAATTGTATTCTATCTCTTTCATTGTAGGTTGCGTTTTTTCATTAATATCTTTCAGCCGTTAAGTATGTCAAAACCGGAAAAATTTTAAAACGGCTTTGCTTTCCGGCATGTTGCAAAGTTAGTACAATTACGCGAAGCTGCAAAACAGAGTTAATTTTCAATAAGAAGCCGTCCGTTGTAAAAGCAAACAGGGCGACATTATGATTTATGCCGCCCTGCCATTATGTTTTGCCTGTTGCCTGCTTACTTTATCAGCGTTACCTTGCCAATGTAGCTGTGCGTGTTGTTGAAGCCGTCGGTTACGTTTATCTCATACACATAGGTGTCTTCGGGGCATATCTTGCCGCCGCCGTTAACCGTGCCGTCCCAGCCTTTGTTTATATCATTGGTATAATATATCATCGTGCCCCAGCGGTCG
>JABEUT010000095.1 GCA_013044305.1 Bacteroidia bacterium | reverse complement strand
CATCTGCCATAGAAAGATGCAAAGGGTAGCGGATATTTCAACAGCAACTTACGATAAGTGGAAAGCCGGTTGCATGGCGACGGAACACGAAAAAAGCAGCAGGCTGGCAGACGCCCTCCTGCTGAAAAAACCAAGCGTTATCGCTGAAATAAAAAAGGCCTCGCCCTCCGAAGGCGTAATAAGGGCAGATACCGATGTGGCCGCAATAGCCCGTGAATACGCTGAAAACGGCGCCGCCGCCATATCGGTTGTAACAGAAAAAGATTTCTTCCAAGGCGACACCTCCTGGTTACAGACGGTAAAGAAAACTGTTTCGCTTCCGGTATTGCGCAAGGATTTTATAATGGACGAAAAACAGGTGTATGAAAGTAAAATGGCAGGAGCCGATGCGGTACTGCTGATAGCGGCCATCCTGAATGAACAGGCACTAGGCCAATTATACCGGCTGATTTATTCCCTCGGTATGGAAGCCCTGGTGGAAATACGCACCCGCGGCGAACTAGACAAGGCAATAGGCGCGGGAGCCAGAATAATTGGCATCAACAACCGCAATCTGGAAAATTTTAAAGTCGGGAGGGACGAATTTATATCCCTTGTGAAGCACATTCCAAAAGACAAGATAGTGGTTGCTGAATCGGGGATACATTCCGCCGAAGACCTGCAATTTATGATACAGCAGGGGGCACACGCCGCCCTGGTAGGCACTTACCTGATGCGCTCGGAACACCCCGGCAAGGCATTGAAAGCATTATATAAAATATGACTGCTGTAAAATTTTGCGGCATGAAGGATGAGGATACCATGAGCTATGCTCTGGAGCTGGGTGTGCAATATCTGGGCTTTATAATCGATTATCCCAAAAGCCCCCGAAGCCTTACTATTGACGAATTCTGTAAAAAATCGGAGTGGCTGCGTAAGAACAATAAAGGGAACTACAAGGTGGTGGCTGTAAGCGTGGATATGGATATAGCCAATATGGAACGCATTATAAAAGAAGGTGCCGCAAACGTTGTGCAGCTGCACGGGTCGGAGGACCTGAACTTAAGCAGACGGCTGAAAGGGCGGATTGAAACCTGGAAGGCGGTAACACGGCCGGACAAATTGAGTTCGGAGGAATACAGAACTTTAGCGGCGTCGGCAGATAAAGTATTGCTTGATTCGGGCAACGCAGCGGAAAAGGCGAGCGGAACTTCGGGTGCCTTTGACTGTTATCAACTTTATGCGGAGATGAGAAAAGAAGGCATTCCTGTTATTCTTTCCGGAGGGATAGATGTAGGTAATGTACAGTCTTATATTTCGGCATACCAGCCCGAGATTATTGATGTTTCCCGCGGAATAGAAACTTCGCCCGGAATAAAGAGCAGGCAGAAAATGAAGGAATTTATGGAAACACTGAACCGCATACAAGAAGAATATGCAACCATTAACAGATGAACAAAAAGAGCGGAATGGCAGTAAAAGATAAAAACAGGAAAGGGTATTTTGGTGAATTCGGAGGACAGTTTGTTCCGGAAACATTGATGACACCCTTGCATGAACTGGAAAGCTCGTACATTAAGCTGATAAAGAACAGGCGCTTTATAGCCGAGCTGGAGGAAATGCTGGGCAGCTTTGCCGGAAGGCCGACACCCTTGTATCTTGCAAAGAACCTTACAGCTTTGTGCAAGGGGGCAAAGATCTATCTGAAACGCGAGGATCTTACCCACACAGGCGCCCATAAAATAAATAATGCCATCGGACAGGCCTTGCTGGCAAAACACATGGGTAAAACAAGAATTATTGCAGAAACCGGAGCAGGGCAGCACGGGGTGGCAACGGCTGCGGTGTCGGCCGCTATGGGACTTGAATGCACTGTATATATGGGGACGGTGGATATGGAAAGGCAAAAGCCCAACGTACAGAGAATGCAGTTGCTCGGTGCCACGGTAACAGCGGTGAACAACGGAAGCAAAACCTTGAAGGATGCCATAAATGAAGCCATACGCGACTGGGTAACCAACGTAAAAACATCTCATTACCTTATCGGTTCCGTTTTAGGACCTCATCCATACCCTGTCATGGTTCGTAATTTTCAGCGGGTGATAGGCGTGGAAGCAAGAGCACAGGTCTTGAAGAAAGAAAAGCGTTTGCCGGATTATCTGGTTGCCGCCATTGGGGGAGGAAGTAACTCAATTGGCCTGTTTCATGAATTTCTGAATGACAGGAAGGTGAAAATGGTTGGCGTGGAGGCAGGGGGGCTGGGAACAAAAACCGGTAAACACGCCGCACGTTTTGCTGGCGGCAGTCCGGGCATACTTCACGGCACTTTATCTTATGTATTGCAGGACAGGTCGGGGCAGATAACGGAAACATACAGCATGGCCGCCGGACTGGATTATCCCTCCATAGGACCGGAACACGCCTGGCTACACCAAACCGGAAGGGTGGAATATACATCAGTTACCGACAAAGAGGCCCTGCATGCCTTCAAACTTCTTTCGGCAAAGGAAGGAATCATTCCGGCATTTGAGTCTGCCCATGCCCTTGCCTATGGCATGAAACTGGCATCCAGACAGCCGAAAGGACGCATTGTAATAATCAACCTGTCGGGACGGGGAGATAAGGATCTTCTTACCAACATTGACAAATGAATTTGAAATGATGAATAAGAAATTGATTGATCCGTTTCGCGCAGCCTTCCACAACACCCATGAAGCCGGAAGGGTTGCTTTTATGCCCTTTCTGGTAGCCGGCGATCCGGATATGAAGAGGAGCTTAGCAATTTTTAAAGCGGTTTCGAAGTACGCCGATATGCTCGAGATAGGTTTTCCCTATACCGATCCCCTTGCAGACGGGCCGACCATACAGGCGGCAGATGAACGCGCTCTGAAGTCGGGAATTAATACCGCCAAAGTTTTCGACCTGATAAAGCAATTGCGCGGCTTTTACAAAAAGCCCGTTACCGTTCTTGTATATGCCAACATAGTTTATCAATATGGAGTGGAGCGCTTTTATAAAACCTGCGCCGGTGCCGGTATTCAGGGAGTTCTTATACCCGATGTTCCTTATGAAGAAGCTGCCCCGTTTGTTGCTAATGCAAAAAAGTACGGTGTATGCCCCATCTTTATGATAACGCGCACCACTACTGCCGGAAGACTTCGAAATATACTGAAATATGCGGAGGGGTACCTTTATCTGGTTTCAGTATTGGGCGTTACCGGCAGCCGCAATTCGCTGCAGGAGGATACAACAGGGTTTATAAAAAGTATAAGGAAGCAGACCTCGCTTCCACTTGCGCTCGGTTTTGGAATTTCGAAAGCGGAGCAGATTGAACAGGCTGCCAGAGCAGGCATAGACGGGGTTATAGCCGGCAGCGCCATTATTAATGTTATAGAGAACCACCTTGAAAACCCTGCCGCCGCAGCCGAGGCTTTCATTAAAGGCCTGCTTCGACCACTAGATTATCAGGCTTCAATACGCAGTTGAACGGCGCCGTATCGGTGCAACATCCTGTGCGGAACTAATCAGGCAAAAAAGAGTACAGCCTAGTTCTTTGCAGGAGGAGCAACGGGGGTAAGGGTTTTGGCTGAATTGAACATGGTTTGTGCCTGTTCCTTTGAGAAGGAATAAACCGTTCCGTCGGCGCCCTGGGTAAGTTCCTGCACATAGTAGGTTGCAGTTCCTTTTTTCACAACGCAGTAAAAATGAAATTCTTCTTTGGCGTTGGCAAAGGCGTTGGTGTCCTTTTGGGTGGAATAGAGTAAGCTGTTGCTGTCGGATACAACCCAGGTTTTGGGTTTGTTCAAATCGTCGCTGTTGATGTCGTTCTTTTTCATGGACATCGGTTCGCCCGATACATTTATACTTACATAAAATCCTTTGCCTACGTTAATGAGCAATGAGCCGTCGCTGTTTTCCACAAATCCATACACCTTTCTTGTTGTATCGGGTATGTCTATTGTTGCCGGCAGATGCCACTTGCTTAAGTCGATTCGCACCATGCCTGCAGCCAAAGGCGCTTCGCTGTTATTTGTGTTGCCATTTTTACATGAATCCATTGCACATAAGGCAAGGGCAATACAAAATATGGATGGTAGTTTTTTCATAGCGGCGGAGGTTTTATGTTGTTGGTGCAAATGTAATTTTATTTTACAATCGGCTTGCACCATGTCCTGTTTCTTATGCGGAATTATTGTAAATCTGCCGCTTTATGTATCTTTGCCCTATATGGAGTATGAGATTAAATCTGATGAAAAACTGAATCTGGGCATTGCCGAGCTTTGGCGCTACAGAGAACTTTTTTACTTTTTTACCTGGCGCGATATTAAAGTTAAATACAAACAAACCTTTTTGGGTTTTGCCTGGGCGGTATTGCAGCCGCTAATCCTTATGGCTATCTTTTCGGAAATCGGAGAGGCGTTCAACATACCCCGCGAGGGAGGTCTGCCAAGGCCTTTATTCGCCTATTCCGGTCTTTTATTATGGAATGTATTTACGTCAGGCGTTACAAATGCGGGCAACAGTATGGTAATAAATGCCAACATCATAAAAAAGATTTATTTTCCCCGCCTGATTATACCGATATCGGGTGTGCTAAGTTCACTTTTCGATTTTGTAATGGCGTTTGCCCTTTTTATACCCATGCTTGGGTATTATATTTGGCAAGGCGGGGTAAGGCTGCATCTTATCAGCTTTATATTGGCGCTTCCCGCAAGCCTGATTATTACCACAGTAGCCACTTTCGGGGTAGGCTCCCTGCTTGCCGCCCTGAATTTAAAGTACAGAGATTTCCGATATGTAATCCCTTTTATGATTTCCGTGCTGCTGTTCGCAACGCCCGTTATATATCCCATATCAGGATCCCATTTTCATTGGGCGAAATACCTGTTCGCTTTAAACCCCCTGTACAGCGCAATAGAAATATTCAGAAATTCTTTCAGCAACGGCAACTTGCATATATATCTGGTCATGATCAGTTCCTGCTCCTCATTATTATTTTTTACAATCGGATTGTTTTATTTCCGAAAAACGGAAGCCTATTTTGCCGACCTCGCCTGAATGATGAAACCCATACTTGAAATAAAGAATATATCCAAGAGATTCAGGATACAGCATAATTTGCAACCCTACCTAAGTTTGCGCGATTCGGTAACCTCATTCTTTAAAGGCTCCAAAAGTTTCAGTGAAGATTTTTATGCGCTGAAGGATGTAAGTTTTAATGTTGAGGCAGGCCAGAGCATAGGGATAATTGGCAAAAACGGCGCAGGCAAATCCACCCTGCTTAAGATACTTTCAAAAATAACGCCGCCCACCACAGGCAGCATCATTTCACGCGGGCGTATTGCAAGCCTGCTTGAAGTGGGAACAGGCTTCCACCCCGAGCTTACCGGTAGGGAGAATATTTTTCTGAACGGTTCCATTTTGGGGATGAAGAGGAAGGAGATACAATCGAAATTTGATGAAATTGTTGATTTCAGCGGAACGGAGAAATTCCTTGATACCCCTTTGAAGCATTACAGCAGCGGTATGCAGCTGCGCCTTGCATTTTCAGTTGCTGCATTCCTTGATCCTGAAATATTAATTATAGATGAAGTGCTCGCGGTGGGCGATCTCGATTTCCAGAAGAAATGCCTCGGGAAAATGGAGGACGCAGGCAAAACAGGCAAAACAATTTTATTTGTAAGCCATAACCTTGCAGCAGTGCAGAATTTATGCTCGAAAACAATTCTTATCCATCAGGGAAGCATTCAGCAGTTTGACGATACCGGAAAGGTTATTTCAACGTATATTACTCAACATAGGATGGTAAATAAAATTGACCTTTCGAGACGGAAAAACAAAAAAATACATTTTACCGACTTCAGGATACAGGAAGATGTAAACAGCAATGGAATTCATACTTATCCGGAAAAGGAATGTACGTTTTTAATAGATATTTATTCCGAATCGGAAACAGATAATGTTCAGGTGGGAATCGGAATAAACGACAGAAATAATATCAGGCTAATTTCCTTATCAACCGGCTTTCTTGCAACTAAATATAAACTTAAAAAAGGAATAAATACGGTAATTTGTAAAGTGGATAGCCTTCCTCTGAAACCCGATACGTATTATGTGCAGGTATATGTTGGAAACGGTTTTGAAGCTTATGATGTAAGTTATGACGAAATATCGATGGAAGTGCTGCCGGCAGATTTTTACTATAAAAGCGTTCCCGATTATTCGCAAGGTTCGGTTATTGTAAAACACGAATGGAGAGAAAAATGAACAGGCTTAGCATAATAAATTCGGTGGCGCAGGCTATAAAGGCCCAAACCTATATTGAAATTGGCGTAAACACCGGCGAAGTGTTTTTTTCGGTTCATGTCCGCCAAAAGATTGCGGTTGACCCTCATTTCAAATTTTCCGGGAGAGCGAAACTCCACCGTATTCCACAGGTACGTAAATTATTGTATAAAAATCATGAACATTTTTACGAAATGAGCAGCGATGATTTTTTTGCAGAGCAAAGCGAGCTCATGGAAAAGTTCAAGCCTGATCTTTCTTTTATAGATGGCCTGCATACATACGGGCAAACATACAAAGATGTGATGAATTGCCTGAAGTATCTTTCACCAAAAGGCGTAATTATAGTCCACGACACAAACCCGATATGCCCTGCATTTGAAACACCTGCAGTACATTCCATACAGGAAGTATTGGATAAAGCAAACAAGGGCGAAATTCCCGGCTGGACTGGCAATTGGAGCGGCGATGTATGGAAAGCAATTGTTCGGTTGCAATGCGAAAGGGAAGACCTTAGCATATTTACCCTCGACATAGATTGGGGAGTTACGATAATAACGCGAAAGAACAATGCAAATAAATTAAGCGTAAAGGATATTGATTCACTGAATTACAAGGATTTGGATCAGAACAGGGTAAAATGGCTTAACCTGAAGAAACCTGACTTCCTTGAGGAACTGATACAGGGACTTACCTGCTAATAATGCGGCCTGTATGGTTTCCATAATCATAATTAACTATAATACCTTCAGGTTAACAAGTGAATGTATCCGGTCGGTCTACAAGTTTACCACAGAGGTTGAATTTGAAGTTATACTTGTTGACAATGGTTCTTCGGAATGCAATGCAGAACTATTCAGGCAGGAATTTCAGAAGATAATTCTTGTAAAAAGCCGCGATAACCTTGGTTTTGCAAAAGGCAATAACCTTGGAATTGGTTATGCAAAAGGAGACATTATACTCTTGCTGAACAGCGATACTTTGTTGATGGAGAACTCCATTCAGAAATGTGCGGCGAAACTATCCGCGCTTCCTGCCAATACCGTGGCAATTACCTGCAAATTAGCACATCCCGACGGAAGAATACAGCAACAATGTTCCCGCTTTCCGGACATTCGGAATGAATTTCTGGAACTAACCAGAATACACAAAGTATTGCCGGTGCAGAAGAGGGCGGAAATGTTCCTGGGTTCTTACTTCAATCACCTGAACGATATTTATCCCGATTGGATATGGGGAACATTTTTTATGTTCAGAAGATCCATTATAGATGAGATGCCGGATAGAAAACTGAACGACGATTACTTTATGTACTGCGAAGATATGAGATGGTGCTATGATATCCGAATGGCAAAGAAGAAAATTTACTATTATTCAGGTACACAGCTAACCCATTTGCTTAAAGGGTCGGCAGAAACCGGGGTTTCAAATTCCGGCATAATAATTTCAAATGAACTTGACTTTGTTGCGAAAACGCGGGGCAAAGCGTACATGTTTCTTTATGGAACTGCCAGAGCATTGAATCTGCTGTTTGCTTCGGCGAGGTCAGGAATGAATTATGCCAACTTCCGTAAATACCTTAAAAGCGCTTTCGGGCTGCTTGTCAAATCGGATAACTGACATGCAACCTCTTTGCCTGCTTTACTTATGCAGCTTACGGTATGCATGCCGGAACCCCCTGTAAATATATAAGCCGCATAATACATTGTACAGCCTGAACAGAATATGGTCAGGAAGGCCTAAAGTGGTGAACATTTTTGTAAACTGCCGCGCCGCATACAGCATCAGCCGTCTTGACATCAGGTACTTTATCGCTTTCTTCAACTTTATCCGCGACGGGTCAGATAGCCCTACCGGAGTATTTTCCAGATAGAGTCTGTCCTTCTTACGGAACGGAAACAATTCGCAGAGCAGCGCAAACCCTTGAACTCCTGTATACTGCCTGTTCATCCACTCATCCATTGAGAGGCGGTCTTTTTCATTGTGCCGGCATACGATACTGTTATCCACAATCAATTGGAAACCTTTGGCGGCGGCGCGCATCGTAAATTCCTGGTCTTCGCATCCGGCATACGGGAAACCGGTATTAAATCCGCCTGCCGCCTTAAAATCGGCACGGGTAATACTTAAGTTAAACGTTGCCAGGGAAGAGGTGCGGTAAACACCTTCCGACAGACGCTCCCCGTTCTTTGTCTCCACAGGTTTATAGTCATGGGTAATTTTGAACCGTCCGAAAGGTGTCCGCATGGCTTCTGTTTTCATGTACTGGCTGTACTCCCAGGTGCCCGATACCAGTGAACGGGCATGCTTTTCATGGTTTGCTATGTGTCTGGCGATACAATCGCTCATTACCTCCATATCGTCATCAAGGAATAACAGCAAATCGCCTGTTGCGTGGCCGGCGCCCGTATTACGTGCGTTACCGGCGCCGTGTCCACGGTTTTTTATGATCTGCATTCCGGCGATCTTTGAAGAAAGAGAGCCGGGTATGGCATCGCCATCGTTCACTATTATAACTTCAGCTTCCTTTTTTAAATAACTTTGTTCAAGCGATAAACATAAAAGTGTTTCTTCCAGTATCTGAAACCGGTTTTTTGTTGGTATTATTACACTTACTTTCATGAGGAGAACAAAAATAATAAAAATCCACCTTCAGAGAAGGTGGTATTTAATACAGCACCCAAAGGGTGCTAAAATTCAAATCCCATTTGCTGGGCTTCTTCCTTTTTCTCTT